>VBBE01000234.1 GCA_005884605.1 Candidatus Bathyarchaeota archaeon | reverse complement strand
GAACGTGGTGAAAATTACAAGGGCATTGGGCTTGGACTTTGACGACGAAAAGTTTACGAAGGTTTTCGGGACGTTGCCCGTAGTTTAAGAGTCAATGGACAAAGATGTGGGGTTGCTGGGCTCAAGCGTTCGATAGCTCTTCTTATGAGATGGAGCTCGGGACTTTAGGTCGAAAATGAGCAAGGATCCAACTCCTTCGCAAGTCGTAGCAGGACAACAATCTGGAAAGCCCGAATCAAGAACGTCGCTGGCGCGTACGCTTGGACGTAGCACGGCTACATTAATGACGGCCTCGATGATTATTGGGACGGGTATTTTCGGAGCTTTAGGGTCAGCGACAGCGAAGGCGGGCAGTGGCATCCTCATTTCTATGACCCTGGGAGGTCTCATCGCGCTGGCTACAGGAATTAGTGCCGCACAACTGGGTGTGAACTATCCGAAGGAGGGTGGAGCGTTTACCTGGTCACGCGAGTTCAACCATAAGACAGTCGGATTCATTGCAGGTTGTGCATATCTTGGGAAGGGGATTTTCTCACTAAGCGTCATTTCCCTCGCATTCGCATCTTATTCAGTCCAGATAATACCGGGTCTACCCATACAGCTGTTCGCCGGCGCTGTGATTCTCGCTGTCATGGTCCTCAACTTCTTTCATGTTCAACTAACAACCAAGGTGTTGATCACTCTCATGGCGCTGAACGTATCTCTGTTGGGGCTCTTTGTTGCATTTTCCACCCCCGCGATAAGCCCTAGCCATTTCTCGAATCCATTAGGGGATAACGGGCTTTTTGGCGTACTTGCTGGAGCAGCGATATTCTTCTGGACCTGGGATGGCTTCATGCGAACTGCAATTATGGCTGGAGAGATCAAGAATCCACGACGGACGATTCCGATAGCTATCATAGGTGGGATTGGGGTTGCGGCAGTGGTTTTCCTAGCTGTTGCTGCCACCACCCTAGGAGTACTAGGTCCGGAGTCGATGGGAAGAGATGATGTGCCTCTTTTCAGAGCGGCGACTCAAGCAGTTGGAACCTGGGGAGGATTGGTAATTCTGGCGGCCGCTTGGACTGCGTCTCTTAGCGAGCTAGTTGGAGATCTTCTAACCGCCTCGCGAGTTGCGTATACGATGGGTGAGGCAAATGAACTTCCCGGTTGGCTCGGATCCATACACCCGAAATTCCGCATTCCTCGAAATGCTGTTCTGACCCTAGGCTTGATAGTTCTTGTTTTGGCCTTGAGCTTCGACCTTCGAAAGCTGTTGGCCGTTGCTAGCATATTCACACTTACCTGGTACATTATCACTCATTTCTCCGCCTTGCAGTTGCGCAAGGAACAGCGATTGACAACACCCCTATTTTCGTGGCTCGGCCTCATAGGTTGTCTATTATTGGTCGCATCGTTGCCGACCTGGGCAACACTCTCTGGTATTGTGGTCCTGGCTACGCTCGCTGGATTTCGTTTGCTATGGTTTCGCTACGGCGTTCGCAAATTCGCCGGAAGGGTTGGACATGGGGGTCGTATGCCAAAAGAAGCCTGATGTGCCATGCTTTCTTGGCGCACGGTCTCTCTAGCCTACTATACGTGATTCGGAAAGATAAGCATTCTTACTAGACAGAATTGTCCAACTAAGTTCCCGACCCGCCCCAATGAAACAGCGGGGACTTAATGTTTTCAAAGGTCGAGGACTTCATCGTCGCTATGTGTCGTCAACCAGTGTATGGTCAACCCAACAAATAAGTTTCGTGAGCTAGACGGTGGTTCTCAATCTTCGCTGTCGCGGCGTTATGTAAGCCAGCTGTCGCGGCGGTTTGGCTAGAGAATGGAAGGCAGGTCGTTATACATAAGGCGCCGATTCTGAGTGCTGGCTAGTGGGTTTCGGGCTTGCCAGCATGGGTCAAATTGATGAAAGAATCGCCCACGTTGGTTGAACTATCCCCTCACGAAATCACGGAAATACTGACGTTGATCCAGCGGCTTGGTCCCGGAGAATATCCGACTATAGAACGATTGCTTAGGCACGCGGGCAAGGATTTCCTCTTTCTGGATGGACCCGATTGTAGCCGCGTCCCGAAAGAGGAGGCCAATCTGCACTATGAAAGCGGGAAAGTCATGGACGCTATCGGGAAGAAACTGGAAACGCTTCGAGTGGAGTCTTGGCCATCCCCTTACAAGGTCCGCTTTGTGGTCGCGAGACGAGAGAATGAACATGAACCCCTCCGATTGACCATGATTGAAATGGTCTCTAACCCTCATGGAGGATTGAGCGAGCCTGCTCAAGAGGACCTTCAAAAGGCGCTGGGATTCTTCTCGCGTGAATATCGTTACCTTCAGGAAATGAAGCCGGCAAGATCGTATCCAGAAGACGACGTTGTTCTGGATGAAACAAGGACTAGAGAGCTGATCAACGAGATCAAAGGCCTGCAGTCTGGAGAGAACCCTCATCTCGACAAGGTATCATCAGAGCTAGCGGAGGCGCTAAGGAGTATTCTGCCAATTCTCAGTCATGCATTGAAGGAAGGATTCTATGTATGGTTGAGCCGGGCATGAAACAAGGGACTCGACTCGGCTCAGACAATTGCTGACAAATGGATGGGACGAGCCTACAACCAAACCACGATCTCGAGAGGATCCTGAAAACGGGCTGATTATAGAAGTTTGGCTCACATTTCTCCAGCCAGAGCTTTCCTAGTTCATCCTCGTTGTAGTAGTGCTCTTTCGAGCCGGTTGAGTGGCCGACGAGGAATTCTGCGTAGCTGTCCGGAAAGCCGGTGGATTTTGTGATGGTTAGGTTGGTTCCCCGGAATACGCGGGGATGATAGCTTTGGTGTGGTCCAAAGTCAGGGCCAGTCTTGTGGTTGTCGGATCTTGCGCCTGGTGGGATTAGGTTTACGCTTGGGTGCTCGAATACGCTGCGTATCTGTAGGTACGCTGAGGAGGTTGTTAGGTGCTTGTCTTTTTGATTGTTGCGTTTCTCTGTGGGGATCCAGCCGTCGAACAGCCATTCACTTTTTCGTTCTCTACTTGCCGTGTATGCTTTGAGTAGGTCTACGCATTCGGAGCTGAGGAACGAGTATCGTTTCCGGGCAGTCTTGGTTTTGCGTGCGGGAAATCTGACAATAACTGGTTTCTTGTCGAACTCGATATCCGATAGTCTCACTTGAACTGTCTCTCCGATCCGTGCTCCGGTAGAGACCATGAAGCTGATCATTGCCTTCTGTTTCGTTGTGCCGTGCAGGATGCAATTCCTGATCTGTTCGCGTGTGGGTTGTTTGTCGTCGGTTACTCTTGAAGAATCGATGGGTCGTACTGCTTGTTTGAGGTCGTCTTCGTCAATTCCTAGCTTCAGGTACCGGAACAGTTTGACTAGCTTGAATTTGTGGCCGAAAATGGTGGAGGCTGCGGCGCCACGGTCTTGCATGGCATCGATCATGGCATTGATGGATTGGTAGAGGTCAGTCGTTCCCTTTCGGAGTCCGGATACGCCTCTCTCACTTGCTTCGTACACGATTTGCCAGACCTTCTCCTTTTCACCTTCCGACAACGGATGGGTGTCCGGCACGTCAACCAGGAATTGGTTCCCAACAACCCAATTCCTGATTACAGCCTTTCTCTGTCTGACAGAAGCTACTCTGGTCGGTTCCGTCGTGGGATGTTTACTGCGGGTTGCTACGAGCCGCGTCTGCAGCCCGTCGCCTTATCCGATCGGCCTTCGGTGGACAAGCCAACCCCGGCCTGGTTCGGCCCCCGGCAAAAACAAAGACCCAGCCGCCATTCGTATAAGCTTGATCAAGCAGGTTTCCGAACAAGAATCATACCATGTGACATCAACTCGCATCCTTCATGATCGACCGTATTGATCGGATAGTTTGACCCGGTTCTGTTAACTCCTCGTAGGATGAGTTAGCTTCGGAGCATCGACTCCGGGGATTACCGTCGTCGTCGGGTTCCCCTTCACAGCTTCAACTGCTCCGCCTTGCGCCTCTATCAGAGGCCGGGAACGTGCGAACCTCACCCGTCCCCGCCGAGCCAGGATAACCGCCGCCACCCTGTCCCGGTCCATAACCACTCGACATTTTCCGCACCAGAGTTTTCTTTCCAGTCGTTTGTCTGATTGGAGTCTCTCCCCGCATCTCGGACAAGTCATGCTGGAACCTCTGGTCTCACGCCTAGACAGACGAAGGACCGGCAGGCCTACCCATCTAGCCTTGTACTCTAACTGTCGCTGGGCTTCATTGAAGCTCCATCCGTTCATTCTACCCCGATACTTTCAGGTCTGACCGTTACCCTTACGGTAGAGACAGCGTATGCCCCGGATATCTTCCAGAACGATTGCTTGTCTCTGTTGGACCGCTGCTGCAACAATTGTCTTTGTGGTGGTATGGAGTAGATGACCTGTCCTAGCGGTTCTACGCTCTCCATACTTCGAGGCTATGACCCTTCTAATCCTCGAATCGTCCCGTTTGAAAGATGCAAGTATGCGCATCGAAGCACTGGCTATGCGCACTGTCTCCGAGAGGTCGTGGTGACGGGTCTCCTCGTCGTTTCCAACCGTGAGATTACGAAGATTCGGTCTACGCCGACTGTGGAAGTGCATTCTAGTGTGGTAGCGTAGTGGGGAATAGAGAGGCAGAGCCTGTTCTGGGTGAGGGTGAAAGAATGAACCTCGACTCCCGGTTGAGAGATGACGTTTATCGTGTGCTCGGTCAGGCGAATGATCAAACGTTTCCCTCTTGACACTGGAATCTCTAGTCCTCCATTCTTCGTCTTGAAGCCGTAGCATGATACGAGCTGCTGTCTAACAGCGTATGGGCTCGCGGTAGGAAAGCCCCTCCTGAGAGACTTCTTCCTAGACGCTAGTATTCCTGCTGCTCTGGATATGGCGCAGAGCTTGTAGTAGCTGGGAGAATCATACTGGGCAAGCTGGCTGTAGGAGAGTAGTGAGAGCTTTCTCAGCGAGGATACGTTGTTTCGCTAGACCGATGCTTATGGAATCGTTGACCCTTCTCCTGAACACTTCCAACAATACCAGAACCTCTCGTGGTGGAACATAGTATTGCCAGACCGACTTGACAGCCAAACAACGAACGATAAGAGCCAGAACCCGCCATATACGTCAGAGAGGCAGCTGAGGATAAGTTAACAGAACTGTTTGACCCCACAGTTTTATAGGCCTATTCTCG
>VBBE01000177.1 GCA_005884605.1 Candidatus Bathyarchaeota archaeon | reverse complement strand
TTGATCCAGTAGAAGATCTCATGCTTCATCAAGTCCGATGTCCCGTCAGGCTTGAGGAGAAGACGAGGTGGGAGGTAGTCTGAGTAGATATAGCCCAGAGGAGTTGCTTTGAGTGTCTTGACTAGTTGGTCGAGAACGATCTTGGCGACTCTTCCGCTGTCGGGGAGGCCAGCTATCAGGACCGGAGTCTTTAGTGTCGGAGTCTCCTTGAGGTGGAGGTCGATTCGTTCTCGCAAGACCTGGTCGTGTCCCTTGAAACTAGATTAGCCTTGATTGGAGTTGCATCCAATAGGGGATGATAGACATTCCCATGCTAGCGTCTTTACTGATTTGAGTGAAAATACTCCCTACTTTCTCTCCGTAGAATGTTTATATTCGAGAAGCCCGAAGCCAAACATTCCCACTCTTTAGGTGTCAAATTGGCAAAATTCATGCTGTCCCTCCGCGATGAGAGTTTCGAACTCTTACAGACAGAAGCAGAAGACCGAGGCATATCGATACAGGAATTGATCAGAGCCGTAATCATTCCTGACTGGGTCAAACTAAACACCGTTGCCAAACCTGCCTTTGACAACGGAAACAATGGACTCAGAACATACAGATCATCGGTTCCAGCGCGTGACCAGGAACAAATATTCCAGCCGGCCATGAGCCGAATGCGCTAACACACTCAAGCACACCTCCTACATTTTTCGACTTTTCAGAGTTTTTTATGCAGATCTCCATTATCATCCCAGTGGAGACCTGATTTGCAGTTCGATGCTTGAGATTCTCTATTTTGTTGATATCTGAAAGATCAGTCTCTCCAGATTCAAATTGTGATAGCGGCGATGAACGATCAAGAGGGTAAGGCAGTTTTCACAGATCGTTGCGGAGTATCCAGCGGCTTCGATCCGAACCAAGCTCTCCTCAGGGATCCGCTCTCTTCGAAACGCACAAGTCGCTAGCATACGCCATCTTGGCCTAGACAAGACCTTTCTTGGTACCGCCCGTCCTTAAGCATTCAAGCCTAGTCGCCGCGTTCTCCCCACTCGTCTGCTGAAGGCTGTTCCAAGAGCTAACTCCACAACTCTTATGGAGTGTCGTTCAATAGTCCGATAAGGAAGAGCGATGGGAATAGTCTCTGACATCGAGAAGACTTTGCAGATCCCGCGACTAGGGACCGCCTTGCTGGCTATCCTCTTTGGTGCCTTGCTTCTAATGATTCCTTGGTTATTGAACTACCTAATCGCGGTAGGTTTGATCGTCTGGGGGATCGCAGAGGCAGTAAAGGCGAGCAAGACTTCGGGAAATTCTACCTCGACCAAGTGAGTCTCAACTCAATCGCAATCTGATGGCGGGAGCTGTTCGTGCACCCGGCCATTAGACTATACGAGGAGAAAGATAGGTTCGCTGTTCTCCGGCTCTCTCAAAAGTATGCTTCATGGGACTCCACCCCGACAGAAGCGGACATTCAGGGCTTCTACTCGTCCGAGCCTGATTTCTTCCTAGTAGCGGAGTTCAACAAACGAATAGTTGGCTTCATTTACGGCCGCGAATCCAAGAACGTTCCCGATAAAGTTCTGCAAAGATGGAAGGCAACAAAGGTAGGTTCCGTCGAGGTACTTGCGGTCGAGGAACAGTATCGCCGAAGGGGAATCGCTACGTTGCTCCTGAACCGTCTGTTCGTAGTTTTCAAGAGGAGAGGAATTGATACCGTGACACTAACGACCCCAGCCGACGAGATCGGGGCTAAAGAGTTGTATGATAAGTTGGGTTTTGAAACGAGAGGCTACTTCTTGAAGAAGAAGCTCTAGCCCGATATCGAGATCAGACTACATGTTTTCCCTGTTCACGGCTCGGTTCTTCATCGGATCACCATAATTCGAGACTTCTATGAGATTGAGATCTGGGTCGCGGAAATATACAGATGTCATCTGGCCAAGCGCGCCGGTTCTTTTGACAGGGCCTTCGAGTATCCTGACTTTTGATAATTGGAGTCGTTTGACTACCGCATCGAGAGAGCTGGTTGTCGTGAAACATAAGTCGGCCGAGCCTGGCGTAGGTCTGTACGCTTTCGGTTCGAACTCTTTGCCAGCCTCGTGGAGGTTGATCTTTTGGGAACCGAAGGTCAAGGCTTTGCGGCCGTTATCGAATGTGATTACTTCCATGCCTAGGACGTTCGAATAGAATGTGCACGTTGTCTCGATGTCTCTTACGGTTAGGACGAGATGGTCGAGCCGGTCTAATTTCATGACATTCACCATTCGTTTTACACGGATTGGTTGCAAAGAAAAAGGGGGTTTGAGCGAAGCACCGGCTTCGCTCGATGAGGCTCGTGCTGAGGTTACTGTTGTGCGATTTGCGGTTCTTCTGTCTGACCGGAATGTGGGCCCCGAGCGAACATTGCCATGGCTTGTTTCTGCTTCTCGTCTTTCTCTTTCTTTGTCATGTTGACTTGCTGTGATACTGACCAGTGGTGACCGTAGGGGTCGGTTAGTTGGCCGTAACGTTCGCCCCAGAACGTGTTGTCTAATGGCATGGTCACCTTGGCGCCTGCGTCGACAGCTTGATTCCATAGCTTGTCCACGTTGTTGATGTATATGTGGAGTGTGACAGGGCTGTTGCCTAGAGCATCTGGGGATTGCGTACCGCCGGGGAAGGTGTCGGATAGCATTACTATCGAGTCCCCGATTCGGATGCGAGCGTGCATGAGTTTTCCGTCTGGGACGGCTTGGCGCGCGAGCTCTTTTGCGCCGAAGGCTTTCTTGTACCAGTCAATGGCAGCGGCTGCGCCGTTGATAGCGAGGTATGGTGTTACGGTTCGGAACCCTGGCGGGATGGGTGTTTTCTTGGATTTCGCCGGTTTCTTCGCTTTTGCCTTTCTAGATTTGGACTTAGGCATGACCGGGGCTAGTGGAGACGTAGACTAAAACCTTGCTAGGGATTTTCGGAGAAGAGCGGTTCCTTGGCGACGCGAAGCCAAATTTTAGGGGACTTGAAGGCAAATGAATGGCATGCTGGCAGATGCCTCCCAAGCCGTCGATCGATAAGACCACGACGACCGCTTACGTCTCCAGCGGTTATTCCTGGCCGTTGATTTATCAGGACTCTTTCAAAAAATACCGACGTTTTCCGAAATACTAATCCTAGGAAACATTTGGGATTGATCTCATCGGGTATCTTTTGATGTAGAAAGAATCCTCACGAGGGGCAATGCTTAACGGACGGCCAGGCAGTCTAGAATCGTGCGTTTGTAGTATGGGCGAAGAAGACTCTTCGAATTCGACTCCGTTGGGAGGGCCTGAAAGGTTGGGCCCATCGAGTGGAAAGATAGCGAGAGATGTGCATAAGTTGCCGGAGGTCGTTCACGGCAGAATGTTGTGCGTGGTTCACGGTCGGATGTGTTATCGAAGAATCTCTAGGGTGGGCGTCGGTGAATGGATTTGCCCTGACGAACGCCATGGAACTCCCATCAAGAGTTCATAGAAAGCGCATCTAATCCTAGGAAATGTTTAGGGAGTAGACGGGATGGACTTCCATCCACCCATGGACATTGTCAAGAACGTAAGGCCCGGTCACCGTGATGTTCTGGTTTGAGTTGGGTATTGGAAGAATCTGGTTAGTATAGTCCTCACACGATAGAACCGCCTCTTGCTGGGTGATTGTGGTTGCGCAGATTATCTCCGCCAACAAATCACCTTGTCGATAGTCGTTATTCGCGCCGTTCGGTAAACTCGCGTATTGTGAATCAACGTGGAACCAAACGTGGTAGTCTCCATCGTCCTCTGCGATCAAGTTGTTCACAATTCCCGAAACAGTGATGCGGTCCATAACCGTCTGAAGCCTTGCGGGATTGTAGACATGGCTGCTGATGTTGCTCGGATCTCTGCAGAGAGAGGGTGTACCGATGATCGATGCTTGACGTGCATAGTAGACAGTGGTTCCGACGGACACTGCCACAATGAGGATCAGAGCGATAATCGGCCACGGTTTCAGCCTTACCAAGGGTTTTCTAACTTCCAAAGTCAGGTAGACTTTAGGCCCTGCCAGAGAATAGAAGACTGTCTAGTGTGAATGCTCATGATGGTAAAATCGTTCTTCCGAGTAATTATCTCTCTTGTAGGTGTCAAACGACTATCCCCTAGGAAAAATAAGCTAGCGTCCAAAGGACTCGAAACCCAGTCGTAGAATCCGTGGACCGTCAGCCCATTTTGCGCTTGAGGGAAGTTAAGCAAATTCCTAGGAGAACCGTCATTTGGGCTATGAGGCAAGGAGACTCGCGTGTCCCCAAAGTCTATTGCTTGGAAAGGTGATCATCACAATCCTTAGCCCGGTTCGGTCTCAGGGAAACAGGCGTGTTGCATAAGATCAAAGAGAATTTGCCCGGAAGATCGAAGGGCCTCTTGCTGTTGGCTCTGGTCCTCAGTCTCGCACTTCCCATCGTCTCGTTGAGACATTACCCCCAACATTCCGTTGATGGTTTCCCTCTAGGCTTCCCTAGGTCTAGCCCTGGCTCTCTTTCCTTGGCCTCGCTCGCTTCCGCGAACCCCTATGATGAGCAGATCGGTATCGCTTTCACCCAGAATTTTTCCAAACTAGCCTTCAACGTGACAGCAGTCGCATTTACCGGTCCTAATGGTGTCGGACCGGGGTATCTGGTCAATGGGTTAACAGATTATGGCTACTGGTATCAGGTTGGATTGTCCTACAACTGGCCGTATACCCTTGGCGGCTTTAATCCGGGTTTTCATATGAACTTTGAAGTCTTCGACAACACAGGCGTTTCCGTCGACCCATCCAGCGGCGGAGGAGGACTGAAGTCCTTCAACGGACCCGTAAACCCAGTGGACACTGTGCTACTCAGTCTCAGCTTCGCATCGGGGTCTGTTGTAATGCGGGCTATGGACTGGCAGACGGGGGCAGTCTCATCGCACTCATACCGCGCGAATGGCAGCATCTTTGTCGGTCTCCAGTCCAGCCTAAGCTCCCAGCTTGGATTCTTCACAGGACTCATGACCGAACAGTACCATAGCAGTCCATACTATGGCGCCGGCCTCCCAGTTACATACAACGAGACTGAAGTAACTCTTTCGTCAGCATGGATGTGGATGGACGAGTGGAATACAGACACGGGGCAGTCTGTCTTCAGAGACTACACGACCAAACCAGTCCAGCTCGACAACTCCCTCAGCCAATACTTCTCTTCCAACGGAACTGCTGAAATTGCAAACGCATATGGATTGGTGACGGGCCTAACGCCCGTGACCTTTCCCACATTAGACGCGGGTCCCCAGGCAACAGGCTACCCCGGGAATCAAGCCGCTATCACGACGGTCATTAGAGACCCCCAGGGGGCAACCGTGAGATTCGAGAACCTAACCATCTCGACAAGTTTCGGGAAATACAACATTTCGGTCACGACACCATTCTCCTTCAGCGTAGGGACAGCCCAATACAATGCAACCATAAGCCTCCCCGCGGATCTCACGCTCGGAAACTACAACCTAACAATCTATATCCGATCGTGGCAGTATCTGGATACTCAAACTCAAGAATGGATTGCACTCCAACAAACAAGACTGAACGAGACCCTCGTCGTAACCAACAATCCCGCCCCCTCACCAAGCCCAGGCCCCAATCCACATAACAATCCGGGCCCTAACCCACCGAGCACTGGCAAAGGTCCCTCGACACCGACTAACAATACGACCCTATCGCCTAACTCGTTACTCACAATTTTCCGCTCCCTCATCATACCTGTCGTCGCTGGCTATGTCGGGCTAGGATTGCTCGCCCTCGTACTGCTCATCAGACAAGAACGAAAACGGTCTACCAATGGCCGGATTCTCGGCCTGAGATTCTGTCAGAGCTGTGGCACGGAATTAGGCGTCGGGATTTTGACTTGCCCTAGCTGCGGCCTACCCCGAGATACCAAGGGGTCAGAAAACCAGGCCGTCAATCCATGAATCTATAGCGTGTTCGGAGGGATTTCCAACTCGAGAAGACTAACGAGAGAGCAACTTATTTTCGTAGTGTTGTGATTGCTTCCAGGATAACTTCTTCGGCCCGTTTCAAAGCCTCTCTTAGCTCGGGGCGGCCGAATGCTGGCCTCCAGTCTCTCCACAGCTCGTCGCTCACGACAAGGAAGTTGCAGACCTCCACACTCCGATATGTGCCCAGTGCATACATTGCCGAGGTCTCCATGTCGACTCCCAGCACATCGCGCAATCGGTAGTTCTCGATCGTCGTCACCATCTCTCTGTAGGGCGCGTCCGTCGTCCAGATAGGACCGGTATACGCAACTACACCTTTCTTTACACGAGCCTTCTCCAGCGCCCGGACGAGTCGCTGCGCCGGACGAAGTCCATCATCACTCGCCAAATAATGCGGAGATGTCCCCTCATCCCTAATGCAAGATGTCGGAATGAAACAGGTCCCGACCGGTGCCTCGGGCTGAATACTCCCCGCAAAACCTAGCCCCAAGAAAGCTCGCACCCCGCAAGCGATCAGCTCCTCCATAACCAGGATAGTAGCAGGCGCGCCGAGGGGGAGACTAACGAAGGAAACTTTTCTGCCGCCAACTTGCCCGCTGTACAATGGAAACCGTGGCCCCCACCACCAAGAGGGCGACGGCTCAGCGCCTACGGTCTTGGCCAGTGACTTGACGGTCTCAAGGTCCCAAGAGCCAACTACTAACGGAGCTATACCCACCTGTTCGACAGAGACCCCAAGTCGAGATGCCTGGAACGTTACGGCCATCTCGGCGGTGAACCGTTCGCTCATGGGTTTGATTACTTTTTGTCCATGATAGGCTTTGCGAGACCCGTTTTTCAACTCAAAATATGGCTATGATATCCCGAGAAACATCACAGTAGCGCGTTATATCAACAAGCTTACTCTCATCTCTGGGGAGACCATTGTTTTTCAACGTCCGCAGGATGTAGAGATCAAAGAAGCCTAGTTTGAAATGAAGCTTGCAGTGCTAAGCGACTTTGATGGCACGGTCACGCTCAACGACACGTTCGAGAACGTTCTCGAAAAATTCGCTCAAGGCGACTGGAGGGCCGTTGATGACCAGTACGTTAAGGGGGAGATTACACTGGAAGAATGTCTCAGAAGACAGGGCGCGATGATAAGGGCGTCTAAATCCAAAATCTTAGACGAGCTGAACGAGGTCACCGAATTCAGGCCCGGCTTCGACAATCTAATCGACTACTGCAAGACAAACCGCTACCCGCTCGTCCTGGTTAGTGCAGGCCTGGATTTCGTCATCAAACACTTTCTAAGACGTGAGAAGTGGAGGAACAAGGTGGAACTGTACGCGGCAGCGGCGAAATGCACGCCGACAGGTATCAAATTCGACTTTCCAAAACTGAAGGACAACCGATCGATCAGCCTCAAAGATGATACTGTCAGATACTACAAGACGAAGGCTGATACGGTCGCTTATTTTGGCGATGGACGATGGGATCTTCACGCGCTGAGAAACTCAGACTTGAGGTTCACGATAAGAGGCTCCAAGCTGGCTGAGCTATGCAAAGAACAGGATGTTCAAGCAACTACCGTCTCCAATTTCAAGGAAGTAGTCACATTTCTCCAAAGGAGAATGTCCGAACGAGATTCA
>VBBE01000176.1 GCA_005884605.1 Candidatus Bathyarchaeota archaeon | reverse complement strand
ATCTTATCGGCCATGGCCCTGTTAGCCCTCGCGTATTCCTCCTTCAGCATAGATAAACGCTGGCGGAAACCGTTGATCTCAGTCACTACCTTGTCTATAGCTATCTCACTCATCTGGTCGCACCGAAGAGTAGGCTGAGAGACGGTAGAGCCGGAATTACAGCTGTTGTAACCAGAAACGCTGAGAAAGAGTAACCTAAGATCGAGAAGAGCTAGTGCTTTTCGTCAGGCTTCGAACTACTGGTTCCAGTAGTGCTTGGCTCAGCTTCCAGCGGTGCCGGAGGCGGAGTTGTAAGCATTGTCCAGCCGATCCAACCGGTGATACCGAGGATTCCTAGAACTCCGAGCACGACGGGAATGTCAATCGCATACGTACGCAATACTGGGTCGGTTAGGAAAATCAGATACACTATGAATACAATAGCGGATACGGCGAATATCAAACCGCCATACGATTGGTCTTTGTTCAAGTTCAGATGTCACTTATCGCGACGGGCTATGAATGGCTGCATATAAATTGCTTATTCTCCGCCGCTCAACTTACATTCTCTTGTAGCCTGGACGCTGAGAGAGCAAGGCCGGATAGGTAAGAGGCCTAGTCGGATATCCTTCGACTTCATTCTTGAACTGTTTCAAGAACGGGGTCAAAGCGATCTTGCTTTCCTTTGAACTGGCTCTCGACCGGACCGAGAGCTCCTTTGCGCTGATCTCTTTTTCCCCGTAGATTATGGTGTAAGGTATCCAGCTGAGCTCAGCGTCGCGCACCTTACTCTGCATCGTATCGTCCCTATCGTCCAGATCAGCTCTAATCCCCGCCTTCTCCAATTCCCCGAGGAGTTCCATACCTTGTTTTACGAACTGTTGCGAGACCGGGATGATTCGAACTTGAGCTGGGGCAATCCAGACCGGAAGCATAGGTTTCCTGCCCTGTCTCTCTAAACGAACTGCGGAATCAAGAAGAGTGAAGAGGTATCTTTCCAGTCCCCCTATCACGGCGGTATGAATAATTACAGGGAATTGCTTTTCGCCCTTCTCATCGGCATAGGATATTCCGAACCGTTTCGCATTTCCAACATCTATCTGGAAGGTTCCGATCTCCCTAGGCCTATCCAGATCGTCGATGATATTGTACTCGACGTTGAGGACCCAGTAGTACAGCCCTTCCGGGACGAAGTTGAGCAGTATCGGTTTCTTCTCCACCTTCACCAGTTCCATGAACGCGTCTTTGTTTGCCTCGAAGAATGATCGGGTAGTATTGTAGAGCGAGACGTATTCTCTGTTCAGCTTCCTGATTTCTTCGTAGATCGTACGATGGATCTTGTCTCCGATGCGGATCGCTTCTGCGACACTTTTGAGATAGATGTGTAAGTCAGGCATGAGAAATTTTCTAAGCCTGAAGGAAAGTAGCAGCTCGCCGCTCTGCTCCATCCTGTAGCTGTCCGCGACCTCGAAGGTTCCGAACGGTAGCGTCCTGTAGCTTAGAGTCCAGTCTTTGACCATTGAGAATTGCTGAAAGCACGCGGCGTATCTCAGAACAAATGTTCTCTCGTCCACCTTTACCTCGTAAGCTCTGGACCCAAACAGTTGGAGGTGTTCTTTTATCGGCTTGACCGCGATATCGAACATGTTGGTTCCCTTCACGTTCAGTATGGGTATACCGATCCTTCGGATTACTTGTCCTGCGTATTCTGCAAGAAGGTCCATTATCAGGTTGGACTCGGGTCCGAACCGCATCTGACCTACATCCGCGAAGGATTCCCATTCGATCCCGAATCGACGCGCATAATCCAGAAAATGCGGCTCGCCTCCGGTCAGCCCTTTCTTCAGAGCTTCTTTTTCGACGAGAGACTTGAATTCTGCGTCATGTGGCCCGAACACGAAGTCTTCCGGCGAGTGTAGTTTTCCTTCTTGGTCCATGATGACATATTCCGTTTTGACCGCAGGAGAAGCCTGTCGTGATTTCGTATCCACTGTTATAGTTCTAGAAAGCTCGGAGAGAGGATGTCCCTTAGCCGTTATCGTGAAGCTTTTGTACCATCCGAAGGGGCTTCTGCTGACCTCGTACCCCTTTTGGGTGAGCTTTTCCTCCAAGGCCTTGAGGATTGATATCGCAGGCTCGCGGGAGGCCAAGTTCGTCGACAAATGGGCGTACGGGTACACCATCACTTTCTTTGTCTTCAGCCATCCTAGCACTTCCTCAATTGAAGAGGCCGCGTTTGTTGCGATCTGGCCAGGCTCTTGCTCGTCATTCTTCTCGACAGTCGAGAAGACGACAAGCCCGTTCTCGAGGGCTCCCTTCTTGTGCGACTCATCAAGAGGCTCAGGTTCTTTGACAGCCTTTTCGCGAGCTTCGTATTCGAATCGATCTGCATGAACTAGAAGGAGCCTCATCGTTTCATCCTCCACTGCTCAATTTGCTTGTCTTTCCTAAGTTTCTCCATAATAGAAGGTTTTGTGAAGGATGACAACCCTCTAATGCCGGTTTCGAAGAGGGAAATCCCAGCCACATGCTCTCGAAAATCCAACACCTTGTCGAAGGGCATTTTCAACGGGCCGCGGGAGCATTCAACAAAACAGGATTCACTCCGAACTCGGTAACCTCGATCGGTTTTCTCTTGACCCTAGCCGCTTCACTGTTTTACTCGTCGGGCCTGGGAACAGCTTGGTTAGTCTGGGGAACTGTCTTGGTACTCCTAATTGGCGCCTATTTCGACGCGATAGACGGGGCCATGGCCCGCCGGTACAATCAGATCTCCAAAATGGGAGGAATACTGGACAGTGTTTTGGATCGAGTTGGCGAGATAGCGCTCTACGCCGGTCTCTTCGCTGGAGGTCTCATCCCAGGATGGCTGTCTCTGTGGGCGCTTTCAGCTTCTTTGATGGTAAGCTACGTTAGAGCGCGAGTCGATGTCGAGGGTGTAAAATTGAAAGGCGTCGGATTAGCCGAGCGCCCAGAACGGCTTCTGATTCTAATGATCGCAACAATCTTTGCCGCATTCAACTCCTTATCGTTGGGATTGGGGGCGGGACTCGTCGCGTTGCTGTCCACTGTAACTATTGTCGAGCGTCTTTACAGAACTCGGGTCGTACTCTCAGGTTCTGACAGGGACTCCGCTTAGAGGCGTCTGTCTTCTGCGGACCTGACCTTGGAGACTCCGAAATGCACGGCGCAGGAAACGCAGAGGTTCTTCAAAACTCTCTGCCTTGCGATATAGGCTCCGCGAGCTCTCAGTTCCTTTGCCAGCGACGGCTCAACCAGGGACACCCAGCTAGTCACCCTCTTGACCTTGTCTCGTGGCGTGAGCATTCCGCAATTCGCGCATTGCACCAGCTCGCTTCTTCCCTTGCCTCCTTTATTTCGTCCCCTAGACCGTCTCTTCTTAGGCAATATCTAACAATCCTACCTTTCAAGGAGCGCCATGAGTACATAATCTCTTCCCGAAGATTGAATCTGGGTCAGCGGAGGGGCTAACCGGTGAGAATTGGGGTCTATGGCAACCTTACTCTCGACGAGCTTGACCAAAACGGCAAACTTGTGGTCCGACCAGGCGGTTCCGCCCTCTACTCATCTCTTGCCGCCGCTTACCTTGGCGCAAGAGTATCAATCTACTCCATGATCGGTAGCGATTATCCGAGAAACGTACTATCCTTGATAAAGAACCGCGGGATAGATGTTTCTGGCGTCAACAAGCTCCAGGGCCTTACTACTCGGTTCAAAATATCCTACCTCGTGGATTCGCGAAGGTTAGAGCTGATTAATCCCGGCCAAAAACTCAAGCCTGGGAGCACTCGTGATTCTATGCACGCCATTCACCTTGGCCCTGTCTTTTTGGAAATTGGATTGGACACGCTACATTACGCCCGCTATCACTCCAAATTCCTTTCGCTTGATGTTCAAGGCCTCTTACGAACCGAAGGGCCCAAAGGGTTTGTTCGTCTGGCAAGGAAAAGGATCGACCAGTTCCTGTCAAAGTGTAATCTGGTGAAGGCAACAGAAGATGAAGCTCGCGTTATTGCCCCCGCTGCGACCATAGTCTCGACAGCGAGGCGACTCTTGCAAAAGGGGCCTCAGTACGTGATAATCACGCGAGGCCTATCTGGCTCTCTTCTGGTGGAAAAGGAAGGCGGTGCTCTCCATATTCCATCAGTACCTGAAGCCGGAGTGGTTGATCTGACTGGGGCGGGAGATATTTTCGTCGGTAGCTGGCTTGCGACTTTCTTGTCTGTCCGGGATGCTTTATGGGCTGGGGCCGTGGGTGCTGCATTTGCCTCCCTTTCGGTGCGGGGCTTTGGGGCCTCGAAGTTCCGATTTGCTAGGGAAGAACTGTTCCGGCGAGCTTCGTGGGCTTACAAGAACTCAAGACTTGTCAAGGGCTAATAAGAGCGAGCGAAGTAAACCTCGATCGAATTGTCCGCTCCGCAGTATACGCACTTGCCTTTTTTCGCCGCTTTCATTGGCACGACTCGTACGGTAGCTCCAGTTTCGATTTTGATCTTTTCTTCACAAGAGTCATCGGAGAGAAAGGCCTTGATGAACCCTCCTTTTACTTCCAAGACCTTCTTGAACGATTGCATATCCGCCGCTGTGGCAGTCAGACCGTCGAGGGACTTCTTTGCTCGATCGAATAGGTGGTTCTGAATCTCGCTGAGTATCTTGCTAATTCGGTCGTTCGCGTCGGATCGGTTTATTGCGATCTTCTCCCTAGTATCCCGCCTGACCACCGTCACCTGCTTCGCTTGGATATCTTTGGGGCCAATCTCGACACGGAGAGGAACTCCTTTCATTTCCCACTCGTGATATTTCCAACCAGGGGTGTACTGCGCACGATCATCGATCAGTGTTCTTATCCCGATTTGCTCCAGCTGAGATGATAGGTATCTTACCTCATTTGAGATATCTTTCTGGTCAGTCTCTTTGTAGAAGATTGGAATGATTACGACTTGTGTAGGTGCGATCCTAGGCGGAAGGATCAATCCCCGGTCATCGCCGTGGCTAAGGATTGCGGCTCCTATAAGCCGCCAAGATAATCCCCATGATGTTGTCCAGCCGTAGTGTTCCTTCTCATCCTTCCCAAGATACTTGATCTCAAAAGGTATTGAGAACTTCTGTCCAAGGTGGTGCGATGTTCCCATCTGTAGTGCCTTGCCATCCGGCATCATAGCCTCCATCGTCGTCGTGTACACTGCACCCTTGAACTTCTCTCTCTCCGTCTTCTTGCCCACAAGAATCGGGATCGCTAATTCATCCTGGACCAGCTGCGAATAGATGCCTAAGATGGTCATCACTTCCTCCTCGGCCTCTCGTTCCGTTTCGTGTACCGTGTGTCCCTCCTGCCAGAGGAATTCTGTCGTTCGCAGGAACGGTCGCGTAGACGTTATCTCGGCCCTCACTACCGAGTTCCATACGTTGATGAGAATGGGTAGGTCTCGCCAGCTCTTCACCCATTTGCTGTATGACTCGTAGATGATGGTCTCAGAAGTCGGCCTCACGGCTAGCTTCTCGGCGAGTTCTGTGTCTCCCGAGTGTGTGACCCAGAAGACCTCAGGGGTGAAGCCTGCGAAGTGTTCGGTTTCCGTTTTGAGCAGTCGCTCCGGTATGAGCAGCGGGAAGTAAGCGTTTTTGTGCCCTATTGCCTTGATTTTCTTGTCAAAATCCTCTTTGATTTTCTCCCAGATAGAATAGCCGTACGGCATTAGAACCATGAAGCCTTTCGCGCTAGAATAATCCGCTAGTTGTGCCTTGGTCACTACCTGCGTATACCATTCCGAAAGGTCTTGGTCTTTCTTTACAGTAATCCCGAGCTCTTTGCTGCTCATAGGGAAAATCTCCGGATTAAACACACACGAGGATTGTTACAGCACGGAAGGTGATTCTGGAAGTAAATCGCCCATTTTGGAACCCTCGGAACTAACTGGGCGAACGCTTCTCGACAGTATTTAGTCTTTCTATTCCGAATGAGGATAGCCACCGGACGATTCGAAACTACCAGACCACTGGTTCGGTTTGTCGACTTCCGTTAGTAGTTATTCCGCTACTGGTTTCCGGTCGCGCTTGTGTGTGTAGAGAACTATTGAAGAGACGGTACTTTTCACGCCCGGAATCTTTAGGATTTTGTTCTTGAGAACCTCGCGAAAGGCAAGTATGCTTTCTGTCCTGAGCAAGCAGACAATATCGTATTCACCAGTGACCTCGTACACATCTGTAACCTCAGAAAGCTTTACGAGGCTGTCAGTGACCAACTCCAGGTCCTTCGACTCGACGAACAGGTTTAGGATAACTCGGACTTCATTCTGCAAGAATTGTCCTCGGGGTTCCAGCCCGGTCTTTTGGACAGCTAATAAAGCGGACGGTCGTTTCGAACGCTGTCTTATAGATACGGGAAGACGCTAAGGGAATCGCTGGCATTCGTTATGCGTGTTTTTGCTGACCTTCAGCTCCATAGTCCTTACAGTAGGGCAACAAGCAAAAACATGAACCTGAAGGAGCTTGCCCATTTTGCTTCAATGAAGGGACTGAATCTTGTGGGAACGGGCGATTGCACTCATCCTGATTGGAGGAAGGAGATTAGGACGGACCTTCAAGACGTTCCGGGCTCGGGACTCTACCGGTTGAGGGACGGCACGGTTCACGTACAGTACATGATTACAGGGGAGGTCAACACCACGTTCCAATTGGGCGAAAAATCACGACGGATACATCATTGCCTTCTCGTCCCTTCGATAGAATCAGCGGATGCAGTAAGTGATCGACTAGCGAAATATGGCAACCTCGCGAGCGACGGACGGCCCACGCTCCGTGCGACCGCTCCGGAGCTCGTAGACGAGGTGCTCGAAGCCGATGGGCAGTGTGTGATCTTTCCCGCGCACGCCTGGACCCCATGGTTCAGCCTCTTCGGGGCAAACAATGGATTCAACAGCCTCATCGATTGCTACCAGGATCGATCTGACAAAATATTCGCACTCGAAACTGGCATGTCATGTTACGATGAAAGAACGGATGTGCTCACAAATCGTGGCTGGAAAAGAGTCTATGATGTAGATTATCATGACGAGGTTTGCACTTTAAACTTGGAATCTGAGACAATAGAGTTTCAGAAACCCGTCGATGTATTTGTTTATGATTACCACGGCGTTATGTACGAATTGAAGACTCAACGAGTGGATTTACTTGTGACACCGAATCACAGATTGGTCTACAGGCCTTGCGACTTTAGACGTCGAAGGGATTTGAGGCTGGGCGATGCGAGAGCTTTGTTCAGAAAATCAAAACGGCTCAAGAAGGATGGGGCGTGGAGGGGTGTGGACGGTGAAACGTTCCTCATTCCTGGAACACAAGTAAGGCATGGTAGTCGGCACTACTCTGGAGTTAGAACTGTCAATGAAATGCACTTGCCAGTGATTCCATGGCTCAAGTTCTTTGGATTTTGGGTCGCTGAGGGATGGGTAACCAAAGCAAGAAACGAGTATAGTGTGTACCTCTCAAATGGTAGCCTGAAGTTACTTACGCAAATGAGGCAGATTCTGAAAACGCTCGGATTCAACCCGATTGTTGCAAAGGACAGAACCGGATACAGGCTAAGAATGAGAGACGCTCAACTCTTTGACTATCTGAAACAGTTCTCGGGGGCAGCAAACAAGTTTGTTCCAGATGACGTAAAGAGTCTCTCGCGGAATCTTTTGCGAATCTTCTTTGAATGGTACATTAGAGGAGATGGTCGTAGGTATGGGAGGAACAAGAAGGGCTTGTCTGCAACAACCATATCTGTGCGTTTGCGCGACGATTTGCAAGAGATCGCCCTAAAGCTTGGGATGTCCGCATACTTCAAACTTCATCGTAAGAAGGGGACTTTGTTTTTCTCGCCATCAGGAGGGAAGAATTACCGACAGAGTGAGGACTCTTGGACCATTTATTTCATAAGAAAGAATGAGCCCATTGTCATTCCTTCAAAGCTCAACGACTCAAACCGTACAGAAAGGTGGTCATCCTACGGTGGTATCGTCTCGTGCGTTAGTGTGCCCAACAAGACAGTCTATGTAAGAAGGAACGGAGTTCCGGTCTGGTCTGGCAATTCCGATCCCGGGATGAACTGGCGATTATCGCAACTGGATCGTCTCTGTCTCGTCTCCAATTCCGACGCCCACTCCGCGTGGCCGTGGCGGCTGGGAAGGGAAGCGAACGTATTCCATCTAGAGCATCTCACCTATCACAATCTGGTCGACGCGATTAGAGATAAGGATCCTAAGCGCTTCTTGTTTACGATAGAGACCTCGCCTGCCTACGGCAAATATCACTGGACCGGACATCGTGAATGTCAGGTGTCAATGTCCGCCAGGGACGCTCTCAGACTCGAGGATAAGTGTCCCAAGTGCGGAAAAAAGATGACTCGGGGCGTCGAAGAACGGATTGAAGAGCTTGCGGATCGACCGGAGGGGTACATGCCGAAAAACGCAATCGGGTACCGCCATTTGCTCCCTCTCTCCGAGATTATTGCTATCGTAGTCGGGGACGTAAAGCCCGGATCGATGAAAGTCTGGGACAAGTACAATATGCTTGTCGGAAAATTCGGATCAGAATATTCCGTGATGCTAGACGTGCCAGAAGATCAGTTGTTGCAAGTGGCTGGACCAGAGATCTCAGGTGCGATTCTTCGAGTGCGGAATGACGACATATTTGTCGAACCAGGCTATGACGGTGTCTACGGAAAACTTGACCTCAAGAAGCCCGCTCCAACCAAGAAAACCGCGGGTTTGGACTTGAACAGTTTGTCTAGTTCGACTTGATCTTCAGCTTCTTCGGTAGATACTCATCAACGATATAGGTAAGTCCGTATCTACTGAATGCTTCTTGTTCCGATTTCTTCTTGACCTTTCTGAATGTATCTATCTCCCTCTGCCAAAGGCCACCAGCATACCGGGGATCTTTCTCTAACTCGTTCAACCGTTTGACATCCAAGTCCGTCAGAGGATCGCTGGGGAGTTTGTAGTCTACAATGTCGGTCGCCCAGACTCCTCCCCAGATTGCGTCTGGAGTATTCAGCTCACGCAGGTGGGCGGCGTTCGCGGAACCAGAAATGATGACCATGGCGATGTGCATTCCCCACGGATCACCGTCCGTGAATATGTAGACTGGGATGTCGAGTTCCTGGTTGAGCCTGCGAAGTAGGAATCTTGTTGCTCTGGGCGCTTGTCCCGCGGTGTGGATAAGGACCGCTTTGAAACGTTGGTGTACGCGTTCTTCTATGAACCTCGTGAACAATCCGCCCTTCTCGATCGCAATTACCTTGTCGACTTTACGACTATCAGGTTGAATGAATTCCGAGGTTGTCAGGGCCGGTCCAATCATCACGCCGTCTGGGTGAGAGGCTAGGTTTAGCCGGCGTCCTTCGTATCCAGGGACAGTGTACTCGATGGTCAAATCTCCGAATATTGCGCTTCTTTCCTCAGGGTATACGTTGAAGTCTTCTCTCGAGTATCCAGTCACAGTCTCTAGGTCAGTGATGAGATTGTCGCTCTCCTGCTGGTCCTGAAAGTCCATCTCGTAAGCTTGTGCTGAGTAGAATACATCTCTCAACGTGCTGGTCTTGTTCTGTTCCGTGAGTTCGTCTGCGAACATGGCTGTCCAGAGGAGTTGCGTGAACGGGCGGAGATGCCTTACGTTTCGCGCGCTTCTCTTGACAGTTCTTTTTCCCAGAATGTATTGCCTTGTTTTGGAATCGTATAGTATGTTGGCTATAGATCGGCTGGGCATGCGGAATGTTGGAAATTCCTTCTTGTCGAGCTGACTGTAGACCTGTCCGCCTAGGTCCCGCATCGCGGATAGGACCTTTTCCTTCCGCTCTTTGATTACGCCCTTACTCTTGCTCTTCTTCCTCTTCTGCACCATACTTGATCACTCCTCTTAGCAACGGTTTGATGTCTGGTTCTTTCTTCTCCTTTGCGAGTTTGGTCGAGAATTGGGCTACTTTCGGCAAATACTTCTCGAACACATCTAGCCGTCTCTTCTCCTGGGTAAGATGTTCACGTTTCGACAGGTAAAGCCGGAGGTTCCGACCAACTTCCCGGATAGCATTGAGAATCTCATGCTCTACCTCAGGTCGGTCAGCAATGAATTCCTTTCCGACTGTCTTATAGGGGATCTTCGTACTGCAGACATGAATGAAAACGGCGAGCGGGGTTTCACCCGGGATGACCTTGTAATTTCGCCAATCAATCTCAGTATCGACAACCTTCCATGATACATCGCTTGCCTCGTCGAAAAGTAGCGGAATCTTGTTTGCAAATCTGAACAGGAGAATCTTGCCTTGCATCTCGATCTGCTTGGAGCTTGCGAGCCCGACTTCGATAATGAACGGAAACCCTCCGTACGTCGCAGGGCGTCTCTGAAGGGTAGTTACGAAGGCAGTGCCGCTCTCAATTTCCTGGTCCGTTATTCCAAGTTCCTTCTTTATTCCTGTTTCCATCAGGTCTTCGCCGAGAGGTGAGAGACAGGTGGGATCTGGAGAGAGAAAGCCATCGTAGTTCTTCATCGCGTTGACTAGCTTTACCATGTCTTGCGCGGACAGGTTTCTAGGATTCTTCTTTTGTCCGAGGCTTGCGAACTGAAGGAATTTGCGGGCTGTGGTCTCTCCTATTCTCTGGAAGTTCTTTCGCATGAATTCCTGCACGCTCTTAGCATTGGTCAGCTTCAGCATTCGCTGCACAGTTTCAACATCGACTCCATGTGGGTGAGGAGAGGTTTCAGTGGGTGCCGGTGGTACCTTTGTGGTGCCACGCAGAAACTTGTAGAGTCTCCCTCTGGGGTCTACGAATGTGATGTTCGCATAGGGAACAATAATGGCTGTCTGCTTGAAGTATTCAAGAATCCTGGGCATTGCACGTGAGTAGTCGGCTTCTGTCTTGAACTCGATGATTGTGCCCTGCCAGTGAGGCTTGTTGGTCCGAGTCTTATTCTTGATAATGACGGGCTTGTTCTGTTGGATATCAATTCGAAGAATTACTTCAGCTATCCGAGATTTCGATCCTGTGCTAGAGGTTATGGCAGCCTCAGAATGCGTGGTGATCTGTCCATAGAGGAGGGCCATTTTCCCGCCGAGGCCAAAGGTGCCTCTCGTCTGTCGGAGTTTGTATTTCGACCCGTAGAGAACTTGACCGAACGCGGAGGGGATTACGTTTGAGGGGATTCCTATGCCGTTGTCCTCAACCCTCACTACGTAAGTGCCGGGGCCGTCCAGAGGACCGGACTCATGGGACAATCGTACGTAAATGTCAGGAGGAATCCCGCCTGTCTCGCAGGCGTCAAGAGAGTTTTCCACAAGCTCCCGAATCGTAGAGTATATTGATCTTGATGGGCTTGTGAATCCGGCGATGTCCCGGTTGCGATAGAAGAAGTCGGCGGCGCTTATTTCTTGGAAGACCTCGGCCACAGTCATGGAGCCCAATCCGTGAGGTCCACTTTGATCATGGTTTCTTTGCTGTAGGCACTTGGCCTTCCCAGAGTCCTAAAGCTTTCTCCTTCTTGATCTCCTGTCGTCTTCTTCTTAGGAACTTGTAGACAGTCCCATGCTGTCGGCCCTTGATCAGTTTCTCTAGCGCATCCTTCGCCATCGTGACGGCTTCGTAGCCGCCAATTATCGACACGGTATGCCCGCTAACGGATATGGCGGTTCCTGTCAGTTCTTCGAGAATCCTCCTAGTCTTGCCTTCTCTGCCGATGATTCTGCCATCAACCCTTCGAATCTCAGCCTCGTTCTTGCCGAAGAAGTCGTGAAGATCAATAATATCCAATGTATTGTCCTCGCTGAAGAGCCTGAACGCTCGCTCGGGCGAAAATCCTCTCCCTATGGCAAGAACTATGTCCTTAGCTTGAAGCGCGCCCGATGGATCAGGCGCATCCGGTTTCACTCCGATCTCGACGGCACCAGATGGGCTGTCTATCTTAAGGTCCACGGACAGCTTCTCTTCGATCGCTGACTTTACAGCGCCTCTAAGACCAACGAGAACTCCTACTCGATCCTTCGGTATCAGTGCGGTCATTCTTGTCTCGGCCATGTTCTATCGGGCTCCGATGATCCTCGCTGGGGATTGGGTTCTGACATTGAGGCCCTCGAAATAATGGTTGATGTTCTCGATATCTCTTTCGAGAAAAGCTCGGGCCTCGGGGTGTTCTGTGGTAACTGCCTGCCCAAAGTCGATGATGACCGGGTACCCGTCTGGGATCATGATGTTGTACTCGCTTAGATCACCATGGACGAGTCTCGCCTTATCATATAGTTGCTTGATCAACTCGATGATCCTCTTGTACCAATCTGCCGCCGCCTGAAGCCGCACTTCTCTAAGGACCGGAGCAGGGACTCCATCTTTCCCGATAAATCCGAGAATCAGAACATTCTTCTCCACATGGATCGGTTTCGGAACCGATATTCCTGCATGGTCTGCCAGTTCTAGGTTCTTGTATTCTTTCGATGCCCATTGATCCACGAGAGATGTTGTGTCATGCGGAATATCCTTGAACCGCGGATCCCCGCGGATGTACTTCAATCGGCCGTGCCGGAATATGTTGGATGTGGTGAGGAAAATCTTCACGGCCACTTCTTCGCCCTTCGGGTCTATTCCGTGATAGATCTTGCTCTCCTTTCCCGACTTCATTGCGCCGTGGAGTTCTTTCAATATACCAGTGTTCAACATCTTGAGGACTGTCATTATGGTTCGTCGATCGAACACCTCCTCAAGCGACTCCGTATCCTCACTCCACTTTATCCTCACTCTACGCTCTCTATCGTACCGGACTTCTCTACGTCGAACATTTTCGTCGACCTTATCGCTCAAGGAGACCCCGGCTTTTCTATCGAAAGCCAAGAGGATATCTGCTGAAC
>VBBE01000175.1 GCA_005884605.1 Candidatus Bathyarchaeota archaeon | reverse complement strand
GGCCAACAAGAAGAGCCCCCGAACAAAGCTCCCATGCGCAAAAAAACTGATGCTGAGCATATGGTATGGGTTCAAGATACAGAATGGTCACCTCAGACTACCTCTCAAACCCGGACAGTACGCACATGTCAAGCTGAATGGTCACAAGCTACAGGCCCTCTCAGGGCTAGACGTTCGCTCGGTAACGTTAACCTCAGACTCGCTAAGCATAAGCTACTCGAAAGAAGCAACCGAGATTGCCCCAGAAGGATACGTTGGCATAGACCGTAATCTGAACAATGTGACAAACGCATCAATAGACAAGATGTGCGACGATACGATCTGTCAAAAGTCACCGATACCAAGTCTACATATCGTCATGTAAAGAGCCTATTCCAAAGAAACGATGCGCGAATAAGGACACGAGTCTTCTCCAAGTATGGAGAGAAACAGGGAACCGTGTACAGCCACTACTTCACAGCGTGTCCAAGAGAATAGTTGAAGACGCGAAGACCCGACGGTATGGAATAGTAATGGAGAAGCTGACTGGGATGAGAAGGCTCTACCGCAGGGGCAACGGACAGTCCAGAAACCGTCGCGCAAGGATGAACGGCTGGAGCTATGGAGAGCTACAACTACAGATAGAGTACAAGGCACGATGGGAAGGAGTGAAGGTAATCTATGTTCCTGCTAGAGACACGTCAAAACGGTGCTCAATATGCGGGTACAAGACCCTAGAGAGCACCCAACGTCTACTGTGGTGTCCACACTGTGGAGCCATCCTAGACAGGGACGAGAACGCGGCTAGGAACATAGCCGCGAGAGGGCTGAGGTTCAGCCCCAACGGGCCTCCAGGTGAAGCAATGGTAGAGGAACAGGAACCGGAGAACGCGACCCTAATCCTCAAAGTCGATGGAGGCAAGTTAAGTCAACAAGCAACTACGACAATCCATCCGACAAAGACTTGACAGAACCCCGGCAGACTTATATGATCTCCACCCCCCACAAATGTACCAGTCGTCTAAAGTATCTCTTCGGGTCGTTTTTTCCAGGACTCAAGTGATAAACGCGAAAAAAAAGCATGATGGGAAAAAAAGTGTCTTCGATTAAGGTGATGGTAGCGTTCGGACATCAGACTTTCGACCTTCTGGACGGGGAGGCGAAGGAGCGGGGAGTAACGGTTCAGGAGCTATTGCGCGCGGTTATCATACCTGACTGGTTCAGAACACACGGCGAACTCTTGACTAAGATCACTATGCCTGAGGCAAGGACCAGAATTGAGCCGTTGACGAAGCCGGAGCCAGGTCTTGATCAGGGCTCCAAGTTCCACTCCAACCGGCTATACTTGGTCTGATACAACTCCTCCGCCAGCCCAACCTCCTCCTTCATCAGCACGCCAGGCTCCACCCGGACCCCGTAACAACTCTCGATCCCATCCACAATCGCATCGCGCACCTCTTTAGTGTTAATATCTCGTCCCAGTTCGTCCCGGACAGTCGTCACCCGTTTCTGCACGCTCGCAACATGTCTATCCTCCAATTTCACCCGTGGAACATTCAAGACCTTCCCGAGAATGCTCAAGTCCGACCCGACAAGAATGCAGCCGTGATGGAATACGGAGTTCCAGCGGATGCTGCCCGCAGCCCCGGATACCTTCTTCCCCTCAACCTGGATATCGTTGACGGGCTGAAACTCAGCATTCACTCCTAGCTTTCGCAAGCCTTCGACCGCGCCTGCAGATAACCTCTGGAATACTGATTGTAGATTCTGGTCCGGGACCAATCGATGGCCTTTCCGCAACGATATCGCATAATTCAAGTTCTCACTGTCATGGTAGACCGCTCCCCCGCCAGTAAACCTCCTGACAATCTCGGTTCCGGTCTCCTTGCACGCCTCCATGTTCACCTCTAGCTTGGCAGACTGGAAACAACCGATAACGATCGTGTTCGAATTGTGCCAGAACCTGACCGTGCTGGGAGATTTTCCCTCTCCGACCATTCGCGGGATCGCCTCTTCAACAGCGAGGTTCATGAACGGATTATCACGATACTCGAGATCAACCAGCCGCCAGGTTTCCAAGAGCTAGATCGTCTCCTTCGCTGACATTATTGCTTTCACAAAATCGTCAGGTGAGACCCCTAGCCCTTGGGCCCCTGTCCCACGGAAAAACCGGTCGACCAGGAGGCGAAGTTCTGCCTCCCTTAATGGAGCGTCCTCAAACATCTTCTCAAGCTTACCCAAACTCTCCTCGGGAACAAGGAAGAAATCGCCTGTTATCTTGATTGATCGGATCAGTCCCTGCTCCTCCTTCAAACGAACCCTGACCAGTTTCCCCCCTGGAGCCTTGTAGTCCGCGGATCTTTCCATTTTTCGCGTTGGAGGATGGTGATGATAGGCCCCGGTTTTAAATCCAGGCCTAGCCTGGCTAGCCCATCACACAAAAAGAGATGTGAGTTCGATTCCGGCGATTGACGTATGATTAGCTCAGGATTATCATACTGGTTTCAGAGGTGGAAGTAACGTCTGTGAAGGAGGTGCGTCAACATATGCTGTAACCTGGTCTTCATTCTCCTCTGTTCTGCAATCAAGCCCGAGCAGTGCGAATACGGCTTTCACTGACTCGGCATAGTACGCAGAAGCATTCTTCCCACTCTCATGCCTCATGATCAGAACATGTGTCTTGCCGTCGAAAGACGACTCGAAGCGGTAGTTTCTCCCATATTCAGATGTGACTTTTCCTATTGCCTTGATAGTGTTCTCTAGATCGAACTTCTTGTACCAGAAAGTTACGAATCCTGGGTCCGCTTCACGACCTGACTTTCGGCCCAATTCCCTAGCTTTTTCTTCTGTCATCAGAGCGAAGAGAGTTTTCAACAAGGCCTTGGATATGGTTATGAGTCCGAATTTCTCGGCTGGAACATCGTACTCGACGTATCTTCTTAGTGCCTTATTGGCTAGAACATTTACGCTGAGTCTCTCTTTCTCCGAAAGAGCATGTAAATTGTCAATGGTGTCCTGGTCCAGTCTGAACGAGCGGGTTTCAGAAGGTCGTCCCTTTTGAGGCGATACGCCGAGAATGATGGTGTCTCCCGACTTGACTCTGTTGCGTGCTACTATTACCTATCAACTTCTCCTAACGTAAGAATGAGTAACCTCGGCTAGCATATCGATGCAAGCAGCGACCGCTACTAAAGCCGTTTGGATGTTTCATACTCAAAAAGATATAGATCGCTACATGATTCTGGCATACCGGTTTCCCTGCTCTTTTACCATTTTCATCGATCCTAAGATTTGGACTCAAACACCTATTACAGGTCAAGTGATGAGTTCTCGAAGCCAGACCAATCGGCATTTGCACGATTTCTCGGCGCTGTTACTCATCTGATAGTTTGATGCTTTGTGTACAGGTTTGTATGGATCACCTGGTGTTTTTTCGGGCCCAACCTTCGGCCCCGTGAAATAGTTCGATCTAACAGGAGTGCGTAAGCATATCATGGCGTTGCCTTTATGTTTGCAAGTCTATCGTTATACTTACGGTGAGCAGTCTAGGCTGCTTTCGTCCCAGTAAGTCTCTATTGAGGTCAGGTTTGTATCGTAATGTAATGAAGGTTGCTTCCCCATCCGTTCGGGGCTAGGGCGCCGAGGACGCCGGCACCGGTGGTTGTTGTCCAGTCGCCCATTGGCCAGTAGACCCAGTTGATCCTCCTCGGAGAATTGGTGTCAAAAAGGTTGGTCAGGGTCTGAATGAAGTGGAAGCTGACCTTTGTGTATCCTGCGGCTCCTGTCAGGACGGCGTCAGGTGCGCAAGAAGTGCAGCCTGGAAACGCTCCTCCTTCAGTAACGAGTACAGGCCAGCCCGTGACCTTCGACCCTTGAACCGTGGCATTGTAGAACCGCTGAGCCTTCTGTTCAGCCGTTGAGTTAGTCCAGGAAGCGAAATTCGAGGGATGCCAGAAGTAGGGATGGATACTGATGAACACTCTCCGAATCGGGTCCGTTACCCTCGGGAAACCGTCCGCAAGATTTCTAAGGGTACAGCCATAGCTGCATAGATTCTGGATCACGATCCAGTGGTTGTCATCTAGGCTGCGCGCCTGATCGATCCAGCTCTGGTAGGCTGCGCTCAACTGTGTGACGTTTTCGATCAGCCCGTTGGGTTCGTTTAGAGGTTCCCAGAGGAGCTGGTCATAGCTGTCCTTGAACGAGAGCAAGATCGTCTTCCAAGCTCCCAGCCAACAATTCGTGCGTGCACTTGTAGTAGTGTCGTTGGCGCCGTGATAGTCGAGTATCATCCAGAGATGATAGTGCTCCGCGAGCCGTATCGATCTGCCCACCTGGGTCTCATTGTAGACTCCCATGAAAGTTGAGCCGAGAGAACACAATGGGGCGAAGCTTACCCGAATGGTGTTGAAGCCCATGTGAGCGAGCGTGCGCATCTGAACCTCCTGGTCACTTGCCGTTTCCCCAAGGAATGCGTCGCTCGGAGGGTTACCTGGCTCGAACCGTGCAACTTCAACGATTCTTGTCCCTCCCCAACCGATCAATATTGGCGGGCCCGACCCGGATGACGCCCTTGTTGGAAAGTGCGTTACCTGGAGAAAAACCATGGTAACGATGAGGGTAAGAGCTACTAGAGCAGAGAGCAGAATCGCGGTTTTCATATCACGCTCCGAAACCACGACAGTGCGGGGTCCAAGACACTGGACTAGATTGTTAGGAGTCCTCTCAGCGGACCTTTGAGAGTGGGACGAGTATGGCTGCGCCAAGCGGTGTGATATCTTTGCACTGATATTGCATTGCTATCGATCTGCTTGAACTATAGCCGATAGGGCTATTTGGGCAGAACGTCCACAAGTTGAGCAGGTTGTAACAATTTGTAAACGGTGCCTAGCAGAGCTTCTCCCTGTTCGTGGTGTCTTTTCACTTGTGAAGTTTGAGACGACTAGTCGTTACCTGAAGGTGTGGAGATTTTCGAGAAAGCCCTTGAAACAGTCGAGTAAGAAATGAAGCTCTAGCCTTGATCCAGCCGCTTCTCTTGAACAAATAGACCAGTCCAAACGATATGACAAACATGGGCCAGTATCATCACGTAGAATCCGACCGGATCACTGCTCCCAGGCTGGAAGAAGCCCGGGGAGAAGTTCATTCCATAAATGCCTGCTAGCAACGTCAGCGGAAGGAATATTGTCGCGACAAGCGTCAACACCTTGATCGTATTATCCCTCGACGCAGAGTGAAGGCTGATGTAGAGATCCCGCACATCACTCGTCCGATCCCTATCATTATCGATCGTCTCCAGCAACTGGAAAGAGTGATCGTAGACGTCTCTGAAACTTCTGAGATTCGCGTCCACGACAAACGGTACCGCGCCACGCATCACCACTCCCAGCATATCCAGTGTCGGCGTAAGAGACCGGCGGGGCGTCATCAACCGTTTACGTACCCCTTCTATCGTCGTTATGATCGCGACAATATTCTCCATCCTCTTCACGCGTGTCTTGAATGTGGTGGTGGCTTTCTGGTCGATCTCCTCAAGCCGGTTTATGATCCAGTTTTTTCTGGAAGAAGACGAAGAGCTCGACAATCTCCTTTCCATGACCCTTGGCAACGGGCACGTGGATTACAGCGAACACTTTTTTCCCGTAATCTTCCATCTTCGGCCGTTGGATTCTGTTGACCACGTCCTCGACCGCGTACTCGTCAAGGTTGAATCTCTACTTCAGATCGGCCATCTCCTGGTCTCTTGGGCTCTCAGCATCAACCCAGAGCATCTCACTTGGGCCGACTTGGACGGAAGGGGACGAGACGTGTCAGATAGACATCTGGCCCAAGACGAATTTTCCGACAGCTCCCCTGCTCAATCAGCATCCCGGATCCAAAAACTACTAGACGTTCAGAGAAGAGGAGGCAAGCTCTATGCTACGCAAATATCGGTGAGCCTGTAAACACGAACACCAAATTGGGCATGCTATTAAGTGTCGATGGAACTAAGATGACTGTCCAGTGCTCTCCTGGCGGGATTGTGTAGACGAGGATGTAACGGGATCAATAATGAAAAGGCGCAAATTTCCATCGCTTGTAGTTGTCTTGGCGACTGTTATATTCGCGGCAATTCTTGGATACATCTACTATGAGTACATCCCACGCGTCTTGGTCGATGACACCCAAACTCTAAAGGAGAATCACATATGGCAGTTTGACCTCTTTGTTCTCGGAAACAGAAATGTCAACATCACGGTTAGCACAGCACAATATCTTGTCTACGTAACATTCTGGTACCAGCAAAACTCGGCGGCAACCACCTACCTTATCAACAAGCCGGTGACAAACACGACCCAAGCCAGCTTCCCAGTTAGCGTTCAACAGAGCGGAACATACTATCTCAATGTTCAGAAGACAGAACAATACGGGGAAACAGTGACCACGGTGGTTCACGTTGAAGTCACTTCATGAATCGCGCTGTGACTTTCAAGCACTATAGCTAACAGGTCCCCTCGCGGCCTCGACCCATACATGGCCTCTCACTTCAGGTGAGAGACCGTTGCAGGCGGCACCCAGCACTGAAAACTTTGCAGAGAGAGTGAGAAGCAGAGGAGTTCCGATCCAGTCGATCTAGCAGTAGTGTTGCTGAGATTGTAGGTTAACTCCGTGAAGTTCTGAAACTCAAGAAACAATGTAGGAGGACTCGTTCGGTGATACCACGCGACATAATCGCAATCGGGCAGTCCCAGCTGCCTGGCCCTTTGCCGGGTCGTAACGTCCATGCTTTCCAGCCAAGCGCATTCATTGCTTGGTTGCAACGGGCTCATCGAGAGAACTTCGCCATTTGGAAGAACAAGATACTGGAATTTCACGAGTTGAAAAGGCGAGGGAGTTGTGAGCGTGCGAGCTACTACATAGGATGATGCGAACAGCGAGAAGATCAGTATTATCGCAAGAAGATGGGTACGTGATGGGAGGTGTATGTGCTGGGGTATTGTGGGTGGGCCTTGGGCTCCTGGGATAACGCGAAAACTAATGACAAGATAAACAATCGCTCCTGCAGCAAGTACGATGAGTAGGTACTGAGAGACTTGGATCTCATTCAGAGCAAAGATCAAGAATAGAAAGACGGCTGTGAATGAGAGAAGAAACAGTTTGAATATGTTGTTTAGTTTCCATAGCTCGACCAAACAACTAGACGCCCTCTAGCTGAATGTCGCGAGACACCGCCCGCAAGATGGTTCCACAACCTGTAAGCTCTAACCCCATGACTCCAAAGTCGGTTGCTAAGTCATTTAGAGCGATAGCGAAAACTATTGCGGCAATTCCAAAGCATGCATAGCTTACGGTGTGGAAGAACTTCACGGTGCTAACTGCCTTAGCTCTGCGTTCATTTGGATCCGGGATGGTGCGTAAGTATATCATTCGACTTACCGCATTCAGGATC
>VBBE01000174.1 GCA_005884605.1 Candidatus Bathyarchaeota archaeon | reverse complement strand
GGAAGAGAAGAGCGCATTACATACCTACACGAACTCGGCGGCATGCGGGGCGCTGAGAGAGAGCGCTAAGGTAGCGTCAGTCCTCGGACGTGACACGCTAGCAGAGTCCTGGAAGAAAGAGAATGGCATTCTGCAGAGTGCCATTGTGAAGCATCTCTGGAGTGAACAGAATAATCGTTTCCTGAAATCGGTCAAGCCCCTAGACAATGACATTGACACGGCGATCATAGGGCTATCATTCCCATTTTGTGTATTACAGCCTGATGACCCTCGAATATTGAGCACGGCTCATCAGATCGAAAACGCCTTCCGCTACACCGCCGAAGGGATCGGAAGATATCCGAGCGACGTTTACCATGGAGGCAACCCTTGGTTCATTACGACACTCTGGATGGCGTTGTACCATTGCCAGGTCGGCAACTACCAGAAGGCCAAGACCCTCATCGACTGGTCAGCAGGGCACGTTGATGAGCTCCAGCTTTTCGCAGAACAGGTAAACAAAGAGAACGGAGAGCCCGTTTCAGCCTCGCCCTTGGCGTGGTCCCACGCTATGTTCATACTTAGCCTTCTAAACTTCAAGGAAGCATAGCTACATGATCTTGCTATAGCATGTGGGCCTAAGTTGTTCTCTTCTGGATCTGATTGATTCTCGTCTTAACCACGTCCACAAGACGCATGCGCAACTGTTCTCCAGAAAGCTTCTTCTCATTCAAACCGGTGATTTGTCGAGCAAGCGAATCTTCCCCTAGCATCCTGAGCCAGTTCTCGAAATCTCCTCGGCCAGTATGGAACTGGATGGAGGCAATATCAATGCTACTCAACACTCCGACAAAGTCGGGCAAGTTTCGAGCCGCCGCTCCGGTCGGGGCTCCTATCGACCTATAGAAATAGAACGCATTCTGTGGCGGAACATCTCGAAGTACACTCGTTGTTTCCTTCAAAGTCTTGGCTATGGGCATCAACTTCACTTCCGAGTTGTTCGATACAAAATGGTTTCGCTTTAGGCTTTCTCTCTTTATTATCCCTTAGAAGCGGGTATTGACCGTCTGGGATGCTGACGAGGAGAGTGACTTCTCAACAACCCTCACTGAGTCGGGGGGCACATTCAGTAAACAGAGTTTGGATGCTTAGTTATGAGTGCGCAGGACTCGCACAGGCTGGCGGTTTAGGAGAGGCTGTCGCGGGACTTGCCAGGACCCTCGCGCAGGACTCCAAGCTAGAAGTCACGGTTTTCCTCCCGAGTCATGGGAGGCACCTGGACAAGGATTTGAGAACAGCCTACAACCTGAAGGACGAAACGACTTTCATCGCGAACGGGTACAGAACGGGGACAGACCGCGTCCATTATCATTACTTAGCCGGGATTGAAAGGGGCTACAGAGATTCAGTCCACTACGCCCTCGTAAAGGGCTTGGATGGACGGACAAGCAAATGGCTCGATGACCGAACTCTCTACGATAGCAATGTCATGTTTGAAAAAATGAGCTTGTTCGCAAGAACAGTGAAGACATACTCAGACTACCTGCTCGCCACAGGGTCGCTTAGCAACCTTCCCGATTTGATTCACGCCCACGACTGGCATATGATACCAGCAGGAGTTGCCTTGAAGCAGTCTCTTGAGGAAAATCGTGTGCGAGTTCCACTTGTATTCACTATCCATCTGCTTGGGCGTGTTTCTCTGCCTTGGCATTACGCATCGGACGCATGGTGTGGAATCCAGGATCTTCAGCATGATGTAAGGATTGGAAGGAAAGGGGTCCTCACACTTGGATACCGTCAGGTCTGGGAAGGGTACTGCCACGACTCTCTAGAAAGGTTTGGATGTTACGAGGCGAATTATGTCACCTCCGTGAGCAGCTCTTACCTGACCGATGATGTTTCCGAATACGTCGGGAGCGCGATCACCGGGAAGAATGGACACGTCTACAATGGATGCGATTGGGATAACGAAGAGATCAATTCAATGGTTCGAGTCGATCAAACTAGCGAGAAACCCATCGGTCTGAATGATCGGTACCTAAATCGCTGGGACCTTAGGAGACACCTTCTCACTCAAAGCCTGGCTCAAGCAAAACCGATAGTTGAGGATGAAAACAATCTGGGTAGATCTCAAGAACAACAAGATCAGAGCAAGCGGTTGATTGAGCCCTTTGAAGAGGACGGATCTCTCGTTCTCATGACAGGGAGACTGAGCCCACAGAAAGGCGTCGATATCCTCCTTGAAGCGGTCCCACGCGTTCTCAAAGCACTCCCCGGCACCAAGTTCCTATTCTTCCTACTGCCATCAAATAATCCCGACTCAAACAAGTCAACCATCATGGTTGCTGCAGGTTACCCGAGGAATGTTAGACTCATCTTTGGCAGAGATCGTCCCCTCTATCTCCTCTCCTATGTTGCAGCGGACGTTTACGCGATGCCCTCTAGGGTGGAGCCCTTCGGGATCAGCGCCCTCGAAGCAATGATCACCGGGAACCCCGTCGTTGGGGCCGACGTTGGCGGCCTTAGAGAAACAGTTCTTGACATCCAAAAATACGGCGATAGGGGAACAGGAATCTTGACTCCCGCCGAAGACGCGAGATCTCTCTCCTCTGCCCTGATTTCTATGATAATAACGATGAAGATCGACGAGTCATCACAGCGTGGACAAGTAGATATGAACTATTCGATGGAAGAGATTCCTTCCAAGTCTTTCAGAGAATTAGTCGGCAAGAACCCGCGGTTCGGATCGATGATCAGGGAGAACGGCAGGAGCAGAGTTGAAGAGAAGTTCAGATGGAAGAACGCGGGTCTCCTCGCACTCGCCCGCTACGCAAAGGCGAAACAATTATCCACGAAGCAAATGGTCTATTCCAAAGGCGGAAAGTCAGCGAGAAACTGAATATTATCCAAACTACGCTCAAACTTCGTTCTTGAAAAACAGGGCTCCTAGAGGCGGTAGATTAATCCGAATTGAATGTTCTTTGCCGTGAAATGCGTGAGCGTCGGTATTTACTCCGCCAAGGTTACCCCGGCCGCTACCACCATATTCGACGGCATCACTGTTCAGGATTTCCTTCCAGTATTCACTTCCGCTAACCCCCAGTCGATAGTTCATTCGGGGCAGCGGGGTGAAATTCAGCACAACTAGGACTTGACTTTCCTGGGTCTTTTCTTTCCGGACGAAGCTGATGATGCTCTTTTCCCAGTCTTTGGTGTCCACCCATTCGAAGCCACTTCTCTCGAAGTCCAGTTGGTGAAGCGCCTCTTCAGTTCGGTAGATCTTGTTGAGGTCTTTCACCCATTGGTGAAGCCTCCTATGCGGTTCCTGTTCTAGTAAATGCCAGTCGAGGCTCTTCTCGAAGTTCCATTCGTTTAGCTGCCCGAAATCTCCACCCATAAAGAGGAGTTTCTTCCCAGGATGACCGTACATGTAGCCGTAGAGGAGTCTGAGGTTAGCGAACTTCTGCCAAGTATCACCTGGCATCTTGTCGAGCAGAGAACGCTTCCCGTAGACGACTTCATCATGGGATAATGGGAGGATGAAGTTTTCCGAGAACGCGTACCAGAGACTGAAGGTGAGCTGGTCATGATGGTGCTTTCTGTAAACGGGGTCCTTGGCGAAGTATTCCAGCGAGTCATGCATCCAGCCCATGCCCCACTTCATGCCGAAACCCAGCCCTCCCACGTAAGTTGGGCGTGATACCATAGGCCATGCGGTTGATTCTTCCGCGATCATTTGGACGTCAGGCTGAGCGCGGTATACTGCCTGGTTGAGCTCCTTGATGAAGGATAGTGCTTCCAGATTCTCCCTGCCTCCATACATGTTAGGCGCCCATTCACCCTTCTCTCGGGAGTAGTCCAAGTAGAGCATTGAGGCTACCCCATCGACTCTGAGTCCATCGGCGTGGTATTTGTTTAGCCAGAAGACCGCACTGCTCGCCAGGAAAGATCGGACTTCATTCTTTCCAAAATCAAAGATGAAACTCTTCCAATCAGGATGGTGTCTCTTCTGAGGGTCAGAATACTCGAAAAGGTGAGAGCCATCATAGTAAGCAAGCCCGTAGGCGTCTGATGGAAAGTGAGAGGGGACCCAGTCCAGGATTACTCCGAATCCTTTTTTGTGAAGCCCTTCGACAAGATGCATGAAATCTTCGGGTATGCCGAACCGGCTCGTGGGTGCGAAATAGCCCAGAGTCTGGTACCCCCAAGACCGACTGTAGGGATGCTCCATTACGGGCATAAATTCCACATGAGTGTACCGCATTTCTTCTAGGTAGCCCGGCAGGTCCCTCGCCAACTCTCTATAGGTTAGCCATCGCTCGCCGTCTTCCGGGACCCGCTTCCAGGATCCGAGATGGATCTCGTAAATGGCGAATGGCGAGTCTAGAGAATTCTTCTTCGACCGGTCTTTCATCCATTCCTTGTCATCCCAAGAATGTTTGAGCCCCCAGACGACTGATGCTGTTCGAGGTGGGATTTCCCAGAGTAGGGCGAACGGGTCCCCTTTATCCATGGAATATCCGGCATGGATTCTGGACTCGATATGGTACTTGTAAAGAGCGCCTCTAGCGAGTCCTGGTATGAACCCTTCCCAGATCCCGGAGCCGTCGCTCCTAAGTTTCAGAGGATGACTGTCGTTCCGCCATTGATTGAAATCTCCAATCACGTGGACCTGTTTGGCATTAGGAGCCCACACTGCGAAATGTGTGCCTTCTTCCCCGTTGAGCTGGACAGGATGGGAGCCTAGTTTCTCATAGAGTTGGAAGTGTCTTCCTTCTTTGAAGAGGTGGATGTCGTATGGCGTCAGTAGTTCGTGTTCGATAACCGTATCCATGGTTGGGAAAGCTCCTCGGCCCTTGGCTAGCAATGACGGCTAAGTCTTACGTTTCAGCTTGAACAGTCACCGGGGACCGCGCTGCCACGGTCACTTGGAAGTTTGTTTCCTCCCACTTGTTAGCGCTGGGCCAGAAGAAGGTAAAGAGGATGTTCGAGGCGGGCGATAGTCCGCTAGTGGGCAAATCCGCGTAATGTATCCCTATCCCCGTGTCAATGGTCTTGCAGTCGGTTGCGGTCCGCCAATTGTCATCGCTCCAGTGGACTGTGGCAGGGGCTAGAACCTCAATCCTTAGAATTTTTCCGAAAAGAATTGTCCGGCATTTCTGGTTGAACCTCCAAGCGGCGAATCTGGACATTGTCTTGCTTGTCTGGTACCGAGCTACTGGCTGAGGTGGCATGTCGAAGACCTTTCGTTCGTGAATCGACCGGACGAGTTTGATGTACTCCGCGTGGGCCCAAACTAGAGGCATAGCCGACCCTGCGGGTCGGCCGTTGCGGAGGCCTCTCTTCGGGATGTCTTCTGCGTCCCAGACTTGTTCCGGGATCAGTCCTCCGGGGCTAGCTTGGGCTTCAATGACATGCAGGAGCCGTTGGGCCTCTTCGACGTTTCCCAGAGCGAGTTCATAGTGCGCTCGTTCGCCTGCTAGCATGGGCCATCCTCTTCCAACGCCTGTGCCATCGAAGGGTGATCCGTCATCATGCTCTCCGTAACCGTCGAGGTTGTATCTATGCCAGACTGGGCCGGTCTTCGTATCCTTTTTCAAAATTGCATCTATTATTTTGACCGTGTCGACTATTCTCGGGTCTTTGGGAGACCTCAATCCGAATCGGACTAGAGCAAGCGCGTCAACGCTTACCATCTGCTCTAGGGGTAGAACGTCTTGCCCTAAGCCCCGAGTCTTAGTTCCCACAAAAGCCGAAGCTTGAAGCTCTGAAGCATCGGCGTTCGTGGGTGCGATCCTAACGTAGTACCCCTTGACCCCGACTTTCTTCGCTAGCTCTGTTCCTGTAACATAGGTCCATCTTTCTATATTTTCATTCCAGGTATCAGCAGTCTCCTTGAGATATGTGGCCAAGCTATATTCGCCCTTCTCCTCGGCAAAATCGCCCGCGGCGAGTAACCCGGCTATTTCCACGGCGTGAGTGAATGGCGAGTACCCACCTTCTTCTTCCCATCTGTCTTCTTGTGTTACGGGTCCGTTGCGTGCGAGGTATCCCGCAGCTCTGCGGATCGTGGGCCAGGTGTCGAGGCCGGTGAGGGCGTTGATGCGCGTGAGATGATCTGCAATGAGTATGGGAAAAGCTGTCTCATCCATTTGTATTCCTCCCCCGTAGGGAGTTCCATCTAGCCACATGTTCTGTAGCCAGTGACCGTCTTCTTCTTGGGTGGACATGAGATAGAGGAGGGTTCCTTTGGCGTGTTCGACGTCTCCGGAGGCGATTAGTCCGCCAGCTGCCTGAGATAGGTCTCGGGGCCAGATGAGATGGTAACCCCCGATATCGTCATCTCCTTTGTTGAATCCCCAAGGTATGGATAGGCTGGCGATGACTGCGCCGGGGTAGGACTTTTCCTCGTGGGTCCGCAGGACAGTGTTGCTGACATGGTAGAGGTTGAAGCCAGTCTCGTACTTTTTGCCTAGGTCCATGTTAAGGGACCGGGGTTCCGTCCAGCCCTCAACGAACGCTCGTTGCGCTTTGTCGAAGTCTCCTAGTAGTGCGCTTCGGGCTTTTTGTCCTGCCTCGTCGGGTGTTCGTCCAAAGGCGAGGGCTGTTACGCACTCGCCATCGTTGGTCGAAAGGTCGAGTTCAGCTGTCAGCGCGATGTTTCCATTCGGGGCGTTGGTGTATGACCATGTCATCTTCTTGTTCGTGTTGATATCTTGCCAACCATCGCTCACCCCTACGTACCCGCAGCTCATGCGTTTGAAGGGGTTGGAGCAAGCCAGCGCTAATGATGTGTCTTCTCTCTGGGCATAGAGCATTGGTGTTCCCTTGTAGTTCCCGACCCATCCATTGTTTCCATAGCCCCGGTTGCCAATGTGCGGAGAGAGAAGAGCATAGACTCCGTAATCCTCGAGTTTGCCCTTGAGAGGGTCGAAGTGGACCTTCTGAAGGAGCACGTCTCGTTCTGGATCCGTGATTACGATCTTAGTTATTCGAAATCGGCCCTTCTTGCAAGAGTTGACGAGCTTGTAGCCGGGTACCCCCTGTTCTAACGGCGAAATTTCTCTGAGGGTGTCTCGTTTTTCTTCGGAGAAGTATCGGTCGCCGTCAGCTACGAGTAATTCCATGTCCCTGGTGTTCGCTTGGTCTATTCGGGGATAGTAGACCTCATTGATTATTCCATGTGATATTGTAAACCAGACTCTGCTCTGGCAACTTGCCGAGGTTCCTATGCCTTCTTTGGCGCTGGAGGTCCAACGGGGCGGAATACCAGGCCTACCAGGAGCAACGCCCTCGTCAGTCGGACTCATATGTTCTTCAGAGCCTTGTGGCATCGTTGAAGAAGCTCTTCGGATGTGACCCCGTTCGCGCGCGTGCCTCGGAGCTCGGGTTGGTTGCGGGCACTGGTGACCTGCTACTACGGAACGAATCAATTCAGAACTACCCCAGACATGGGTGCATCGCTAGGAGTATGGACGGCGGCAATTTTACCTAATGCCCTCCCCGACCGCGATGAACCCTCATCAAGGATGGAAGGCTTTCTGTAACATCTTTCCGGACCGCGACAAAGACCATTGCAACAATCTCCTGAGCTGGGGAAGTCATTTGTACTTCGTACATCCGTCGGGGAATATAGGAGAACCCGGTGATCCTCTCTCAGAGTGAGAGACCGGTTCGGTTCCCTTGAGACCCATAAATCAATTGAAGGTTCCTAGTAACAATTTCATCACAGGTCGAAATCCGGTATCTTTCTGAGCTGCCAGCTAACTTCGCCCTTTACAGTATCGATCCAGATGAGGAACGCCTTGCTTGTTGACCCTTGCGACCGGTAAGAGTTTAGGTCCTCAATTAGCTTCCGATCGACAACGGCCTCAGCAGACGCCCCCTCACCACTGTTAGGGTCCACGAGTTCGAAGCTCAGCCTGGTCATGCTTTCCTCCGGAATGGCTGAGTATCGGAGTACATGGAATCCTCGGCCGTCCAGACTCAGAAGGATTGGCCTGTCAACAGGATCAGGGGTCAAGCGATAACGAGTCCGACTTTCTTCGTAGGTGTCAAAGTCTCTTCTTGCTGACCATGGGGGTTGTGGGAACCGTTACGTCCCCGAACTTCCAACAAGTCGTGAAGAACTTGGTCCCATATCCACTACAGATTCTCTTTCGATGAGAGATTGACGAATCCTCTTCGCAAGATCCTCGGCGTTCATCGAGAAGAGTATCGGCCACCCATCGGGAGCGTTCGCGATAGGATGAACGATGATTCCCTCATCCTGAATCATCTTCATCTCGTCGGAAGCGTTCTTGAAGTTGGACTCGGGAATTAGTAGGTCAGTGACCTTGATCTTCTCGGCCTTCAGAATACCGACTAGCTTTCCAGCTTCGCGCCCTCTTCCACCGAGGCCCCCAACGGGTCCGATGTCCATTTTCAGTCCTATCGTTCCGGTCATCACTCGAGATTGTGGAATCGGGATTCCTGAGAGTTCGGAGACAAGCGCGTTCAGCATCGCATAACCTGCGCTTGGACCCGATACTCCCTGACCGGGCGCTCCTTCAAGAATTGATCGGATCTGAAACGCGACATGGAACCTGGTTAGGTTCGCTCGAGCTTTCAACCACAGCCATGATCTGACTGCTTCGACAGCATTGGTAGCGCTTTGAATGACGGAATCATCCGGCACGAAGCTCTGTCCCATCATCATCGAGCTTGCTTGCCCAGTGACCGATACGTGCCTCTCTCCAGGATTGATGGGTCTCACCGTGCACTGAATGGTGAGGATACCGCCACTTCCTCTATCACTCGTGTAGAGACCATACGTTACTCCAGGTATCGCTTGCGACAGAATCAACGCCTCAGCGATTTCCCGGTGTTCCTTGTCCTCCAAGGACTCGAGGCTTGAGATGGCCCGTTGGAAGTGGAAGAGTCGTATCTTGTAGTTGTCTTGATTGACCTGGTCGGGCGTAAGTTCGCTTCCCTC
>VBBE01000233.1 GCA_005884605.1 Candidatus Bathyarchaeota archaeon | reverse complement strand
TCCTATTTTTGCCGGGTTGACAAAACCGATGAGTCTTGATGAAAAGCGGAAGGTTTTCAGAACAGCCGCAATTATCGGAGCCATATTACTTGCAGTCTTTGCCCTCGTGGGCCAGGAAGTCCTATTTCTATTCGGGATATCCCTGCAGAGTTTTCAGATTGCAGGAGGGTTGGTTCTTCTCTTGCTGTCGATTGAGATAATATTCCGCGGAGAGCGTTTCGATAAGCTGGCTCTTGTTTCCGCTGAGGAGACAGCGGTTTTTCCTATAGCGTTCCCACTACTGGTCGGACCTGGCGCGATAACCTTGACCTTGATCTCGATCCAGTCTTTCGGGATCATAGTTGCCCTTCTTGCGATCGTAATCGTCATGTTTGTGAGCTGGGTCGTTCTAAGGCAAACCGATAGAATCTACCGCATGCTGGGCAGGACGGGTGCTGCGGTCATAGCCAGAATAATGTCTCTTTTCATAGCGGCGATAGCTGTACAGTACATTCTTGCGGGAATACAGTTCTACTATCCTCCGCGGTAATGATTTGGCAGGGTTGGAGGCTAGATCTTTGCTAGGCCGGCTCGCTTGAGCTGTTTGTATAGGAAGAAGACGACTATGGCGATGATGATGAAGTATAGGACTTGAGAGATGAAATCGCCGTAGAGGAAGGCTGCTGGTTTCTGTGAGACGGGGGACGTAACGGTAGCATTCAGCGAGGAGAGGTTTCCGCTCGGGAGGAAGATCCCGACCAGTGGATTTATGAGATCTTTGACAAGCGCGTTCACAACTGCAGATGCTGCGGCTCCGATGATGAAAGCAATCGCTAAGCCGATGATCCCGAATGTCTGAAGAAAATCCATGAATTCCTTGACGAAGCCCTTCTTCTTCTCGGTAGCTTTCTCCATCTTATCCAATCTAGAAACCGGTCTACAGACCAGTTCTCATGCTATTTAGCGGTTAACGGCTCGTATGCTCCCAAGTTGAGAGGAATCAAGCCCACAAGTATCAACGTCGTAACCGAGAAGGATTTTGTCTCATCCTGAACTGAACACTTCATTTTCTAATCCTTATGCTTCGTTTCCCAGCCTTCTGTATCGATGACTACTTTCTCATCCTTCAGCCCTCTGGGGGGAGCACGATGTCGCCGCCGTTGTTTTACGGCGTAAATGCTGAAAATTGAAACTCCAACAGCAATAATTAGGAAAGCAAAGGACGCGGATGAACTGCCACAGTTAACGATTATGTTCTCGGAGCAGTCCGAGTGTCCAGAGAGAGTTGTTCTCGTGTTGAAATCGGCCTGAAGGTTCTCAGCGGTGAACGAGCCCCTCTTATAGAGAGAACCCAAAGTCCATGAGCCAGTCAAAGATCGGAAGAGCGAAGATTTTTCGACAACCCCAGAACCTGAAGTCAGCGAGCCAGTTAGAGATCTGAACAACGAACTCCGTTCGGCAAGGCTTGCGGTTGAGCCTAGAGAACTAGTCAAAACCCTACTGAGACCCTTGGTCTCAGAAGTAACCAGAGACAGCGAACCAGAGAGCGACCTAAACCACGAAGATCTCTCAACAAAATTCGAGGATGAACCCAGAGAAGCAGTCAGGGTTACGGTACGACCTCTAAAGAAGGAACTTGCAAGACTCAGAGATTCAGAGAAGTATCTGAAGAACGAACTCTTCTCAAGAATGCTAGAAGCCGAGCCAAACGAAGCGCTCAAACCCTTAGCGAAGCCTTTGGTCTGAGAACCCACAACACCAAACGCGCCGGCTAGAGTTCTGAAAATCGAACTGTGCTCAGCGAAAACAGACCCTAATCCCAATGAACCTGTAAAAGACCTCGCAAAACCCTTGGTTTCAGAGGTAGCGAGGGACAACGAACCAGTCAACGACCTGGAAAGTGAAGTGTGTTCAGTGAAAGCCGCGTTGGTAGTCCACGAATCACTCAGAGACCTGAAGAGGGATACTTGCTCGGCAAAGCTGGAGATTGAGGATAGTGACTCGGACAGCGACCTGAAGATGGAAGTCTTCTCCGAGAAGATTGAAACAGAGCCGAATGTCACGGACAAGTAGATTCTACGTCCGTTGAATTTCGATAAAGCCGGAGGCTGAAGATAACGAATCAGCGAGAGACCTGAACAAGGAAGTGTGTTCAGCAAGGCTTGACGCTGAACCGACGGAAGTACTCAGAATAAGAGAGCGTCCCCTAATGAACGAGCCCAACATACTCAATGCGTCTGTCAGAGACCTGAAGAACGAACTCTTCTCACTGAGACTAGGAGACGAACCGACAGAAACCGTCAGTTTTATTTGGTGACCATTGAACAGCGAGGAGCCGAGACCCAACGAACCGGTCAAAGATCTCAAATATGAAATCCGTTCACTAAAGCTAGAAGAGGAACCCAGTGAGCCGACCAGATTCACGGCGAGGCCCTTGATCTGAGAACCGGCAAGACCCACCGTGCTTGTCAAAGACCTAAACAGCGTATTTCTCCCAGCGACAGCGGCTGCTAAGGCTACCGAGCCACTTAGAGATCTGAAGTAGGAAGTTCTCTCAACAAATTCAGAAGTCAAGGATAGCGATCCACTTAGCGACCTGAAAATGGAACGGCTTTCAGAAATGTTAGAAGTGGTACCCAACGAGCCATTCAGAGATCTGAAGGAGGAATTCTTTTCGGTAGGACTGGAGGCCGAGGACAAGGCGGCGCTTAGATTCCTAAGCAGGGAAAGCCTCTCGACAAAAGCAGAAGCAGAGGAGAGTGAACCGGTCAAAGATCTGAATAGGGAAGACTTCTCAGCGAAGACTGTTGCCGAGCCGACCGAGGCGCCTAGGCTTACTGAACGACCCCTGATATATGAACCGGCAAGACTCAAGGAACTAGTGAAACTTCTGAATAGGGAACTCTGCCTCGCAAACGTCGAGCCTGAACCCAGCGAAGCGGCCAGGCCTACAATGCGACCTCTCAAAATAGAACCGGCAGGACCGACGGAGCCACTCAGAGACCTGAGGTAGGAGTACTTTTGCGCAGATGTTGGAGCGGAGCCCAGCGCGCCAGTGAGAGATTTGGCTATTCCTTTTGTTTCAGAAAGGGCAAGAGACAATGAACCACTCAAAGATCTGAAGAGCGAGTTGTGTTCTGCAGCGCTCGGCGCCGAACCAAGAGAGCTTGTGAAAGACCTAGCGAATCCCCTGATTTGATTGCTAGCAAGGCCCAATAAGCCGTTGAGGGACCTGAAAACCGAAATCCTCTCAGCAAAACTAGAAGCCAGAGAAAACGAATCCGTCAATGACTTGAAGTAGGAAGATTTCTCGGAAAAACTCGAGGGTATGCCAATAGAAACACTCAGATTCTTCGCGATTGCCTTGGCTTGAGACTCAGCATGAGAGATGGAGCTCGTCAGAGATCTGAAGAACGAACTTTTCTGGGTGGGACCTGAGGCGGGCGTCAGTGACCCGCTAAGAGACCTGAAGAAGGCTAATTTCTCGATGAGACTAGATGCTGAAGAGAGTGAATCAGTCAGAGACCTAAGGAAGGAGGACCTTTCCATAAGGTTTGAGGCGGAGCTTAGCGCGCTTGCTAACGATCTGAAGAACGAAGTGTGCTCGGTAAGGGCCGTCGCTGCGCCGATCGATACTCCCAGATTTTCAGTCTTCCCTGTGAAGAGAGAGCTAACAGGAGTCAACGAGTCGGTCAACGACCTCAGGTACGCAAATTTTTCTGCGAGGATTGAGGACGCACCCAGCGAGATAGCCAAACTCCTTGGGAAACACTTCCCGACTGAGGCCACCATACTCATCGAACCCGCCATTGACCTGAACAGTGAATTCTTCTCGGCAAGGCTTGAGGATGGACTGAACGACCCGGCAAGAGACCTGAAGAGTGAGATCGTCTTAGTGAAGCCCGAGCCCGAAGAAATTGAATCAGTCAGCGACCTGAAAAAGGAAGATTTCTCAGTTAAACCCGAATTCAGACTCAACGACCCACTCAAGGACCTTAAGAGGGAGGTTTGTCTGCTGAAACTGGATGCCGTCATTAGTGCGGCGCTCAGAGATCGGAAGAAGGAAGATTGTTCGGCAAAGCTTGAAGTTAGAGCCAGGGAAGCACTCAAGCTCTTTGCGAGCCCTTTTGTTTCTGAGATGGCGATTGATAGCGAACCGATAAGAGATCTGAATAGGGAAGCCTGTCTGCCAAGGGTAGAGGCTGGAGCTATTGAATCGCTTAGGGATCTGAACAGTGA
>VBBE01000230.1 GCA_005884605.1 Candidatus Bathyarchaeota archaeon | reverse complement strand
CGGAGATCGTCCGGTGGCCGTTAGTAACGACTGCTGCTTTCTCCCGTAGCAACCGAACGAACGGAAGAAACGATGAACGGAGGTGGAAGATGCTATGGGTTATGAAAGGAGAGGCTATGGCGGTGGTGCCGGTGCGAACAGATTCGGACCGAAACCGGTCGAAGAAGGCAAAGAATACGATGTCGACATCAAGGAGATCAGTCGCCGCGGTGAAGGAATCGCGCGCGTCGAAGGTCTTGTTGTCTTCGTACCAAACACCAAACCCGGAGATCACATCAAAATAAAGATCACACGGGTTTCGAACCGCTTCGCTTCAGGCGAAGTCATCCAGTAAGGATGCCCAATAAGAGGTAGGGAGAAACACGGTTTCTCCCAAATCCCCCATTTCTAATTCTACGAAAGCCTAAAGGCTCTATCGTCTGTGAAAGGAACGAGTTTCTTATGACGGAAGGGAAGCCGGGCCGCAAGCGTTGGAGCGAAATCCGATCCTTCATCGATAGACGACCCTGGTCTTTCTTATCCTGGTCGGCCGGGCTGACCGCGCTTGCTTTCGTCGTATTCTACGGGCTGCAGGCAACAACGAACCCTCAAGTGGGAATACAGTTCGTCCAGTCAGAATGGCCTGATCCCTCGATCTTTCCTTACTTCTATGCCAAACCGATAACCTGGTTTGCGTACTTCAGCTTCGTATACTGGGCCGCGGGCCTCGAATCCAACAAGGAACATTTTCTCCAGCTTTCCCCACGGGTTCGAAACATGCTGTTCCTCGGCACAGCCCTGGTTGCGTTCGCCTCGTTCTATGAGATTTTCTACAACTTCATGGTCTGGCTGGCGCTCGAGGTTCTAACGACAAATTGCTTACCTTTCCCGTGCAACCCTGATAAAGTGGCAAGCATTTTCGACCTCAAGAGCCCTCTCAATCTAGTTTTCGCCACTAAGATTGTTACAACCGCCTTCGGTTTGTCTATGTACTCGCTATGGTTCCTTCACCGTGTGGACGTGGAGACGGAAAGGCGAAATCAGACAGGGAAGTATGTCGAGATGGATGTGAGCGCCCCTTTGGCTAGCCAGTCAAGGAAACCTATAGAAATCGACGATAGCCTCTCTGCCCAGCAGCTGATACACCCAACTATGGACCATACCTGAATTCCCATTCCTAGGAAAAATTGACTCTTGGAAACCTATGACGTAGCTGTTATCGGAGCCGGTCCAGCGGGAGTGATGGCGGCGTGGAAAGCAGCTGAGTCACATGCGAGGACTGTGCTGATAGAGCGAGAACCCTCTCCGGGAAAGAAGGTTTGTGCCGAGGGAGTATTGTCGGATGTTCTTACTGACGCGGAGGTTAAGCCGTCTCCGGAGTTTGTGGCCAATGAAATTTCCGGGGCGTTTCTCTACTCTCCAGATGAAGCGAAGAGAGTGAACGTTGGCGGCGAAGGCTACATCCTCGACAAGCCAGCATTTCTCAGGGTGCTCGCCAAACGCGCAGAAAAGGCTGGCGCTGAGGCCCGATACTCGACAACTGTCGAAAGTATCGAGCGACAAGATGGGGCGGTTGAAATCCAGGGCAAGAAAGATGGAGAGCCCACTTCGGTAAGAGCCAGAATTGTAATAGGATGCGATGGAACCGGTTCGGTCCTAGCTAGGAAATACTTTCCGCGGAAGAATTACCCGGCGATTACCGCTCTGCAGTACTCGATAACTGGTTGTGAAGTCGAGGACGAGTCGAAACTGGAAATTTACGTAGGACATGCAAAAGCCCCAGCAGGGTACATCTGGGTTTTCCCGAAGGGAAAGGGCGATGCGAACGTGGGTATTGGTGTAAAAGGGGCTGGCGCGAAGGGCCTTCTCGACAAGTTTATCGAGAAACACCCCCGGGCTTTTGGATCCGCTAAGATAGAGCGGACTCTTGCTGCGCCGGTTCCGGTTGGAGGAGAGGTCGAAAGCTATGTTGCCGATAACATGATGCTTTGCGGCGACGCGGCAGGCCAGGTCATACCGTTGACCGGAGCAGGTATTCATACAGGGTTGGTTGCTGGAAAAATCGCTGGCGAGGAAGCGGCTAGCTCAGCTCTTACCGGGAATGCGTCGGCGGAGAATTTGCAGCGCTACCGAGAGAGGTTTGACAAGTTGTGGGGGCAACGGATATCCAACAGTCTGAGAGCCCTGGACTCGTTCGAAAGATTCTCTGATAATGAGCTGAATATCATTACGGGACTCTTGGAGGGACAGGATCTTGTTGAGATGGCGAACGGTTTCAGTCCTACGAAGGCAGTGGGGCTGATGGCTCGACACCCGCTTCTCGCGATGAAGATCGCCTATCAACTATTGACAGGATAGAAGGCGTGACCAAATGGGACCCGTAGAATCCTCACTGCTTTCAGCGGTCAAAGAACAAGGCTGCATCCACTTATCACTCATTGATCCCGAGAAGTTTACAGGACGTCTATCGAGATCATTAGAGGATCTCGAGAGTTGGGGAACAGCGGCCGTAATGGTGGGTGGATCAACTGTCAGGTCGGTAGATCAACTTGATGAGACTGTAAAGAAAATCAAGGAGCTAACAGATCTGCCGGTCATTCTCTTTCCGAACGGGCCGGCTGGCGTGAGCCGTTTTGCTGATGCGATATTTTTCATGTCTCTCCTCAATTCTTCCTCGCCTCGGTTCCTAATACGTGCCCAGTCGAAGGGTGCGCCGTCTGTTAAGCGGTTCAAGCTAGAACCGATTCCGCTGGGGTATCTGGTAGTTGGAGATTCAAAGACGGCTGTGAGTTCTGTTGGAAGAGCGAGCAGAATCCCGTATTCTAAGCCGGAATTAGCCGCTGCCTACGCCCTTGCCGCACAGTATCTGGGGATGCGATTTGTCTATCTTGAGGCAGGTAGCGGAGCGGAACATCCAGTTGAAACGGGGATGGTCGAAAAGGTCTCATCCGATCTCGACATTCCTGTAATTGTCGGAGGGGGTATTCGTACACCGGACCAGGCGCGAGCGTTAGCGAAGGCGGGCGCGTCGGCCATTGTGACGGGAACTCTGCTTGAACAACAAGGACCTGGTCCAGTGAAGAGTATCGTGTCCGCGATGAGACGCGCCTAGTGGATGCCTCGTGACTCAGGAGGCTACTAGAGGAGTAGGTGGTACTGTTGGAGCATTCAACTTCATCCGCAGAGTAGGCTTTCCATCGACCCTCGAAGTCATCTCGGTCTTCCTAACTATCACAGTGCTTGCTTCAGTCCTCGCCCTTCCTCTAGCTGGAGTTGGTCTCCAAGTCGCGATTCTCTTTCCGTTGATTGCAGTCGTGATTCCAACCCTTGTTGGGGAGGCACTGAACTCGGCAGCGATTCTTCATGGGGACAAGGTTCTGAACTTTCGAAGGCTTCTCGGAATGGAAATTCTATCCTGGTTCTTGCTCATACTGGCTTTACCTCTCGCAGCCTTCGCGGGAACGGTTTTTTCTAACTCAACATTCTGGGCCCATGGATTCCTCACAGTATTGGTCTTCTCTCTGCCCTTACGATTCCTCTCGATCAGCTCGATATCATCGATGAATTCT
>VBBE01000231.1 GCA_005884605.1 Candidatus Bathyarchaeota archaeon | reverse complement strand
TCTAAGCCACAGCTCCAGGTCCCTCAATCCCTCAGCTGTCTCGTCGATCAACCGATGAGCTGTAGGATGGTTCTCCTGGATTCCATCAACGACACTTGCAACGGTTTGTCCCGGTCCAATCTTTTCCGCCAGTTCTCGTAATGCTTTCAGGTTTGATTCGAGATCTTGTAATCCCATCTGCAGAACCTCCTCTACCGGCCTGTTGATCCGATCGTTCACCCACAGCAATTTCTGGAATCGTTCTCTTCCCAGCGCAAAGTCCATTGAGAGAGAGTGTTCCTCGCTGAGCTCTGCGACGAAAGAGGCCATGGCGACCCCAGCATCCCGTTTCAAGTTCTCAAATTCATTCCGGATCGGCGCGGAAGCTTTTCCAGCCTCCTGCGTCGCATTCCCATCCACGTCCCGGAGAACACCCTGCACCTGCTTCGAAGCAACATCAACAATCGGCTGCGCCAACGTCTTATCCAGATTCCTTGAAGCCTGGTCCAGAAAACCCGGGACCCTGCCCAGATGCTTGTTCACTGCTCCGATTCTAGCATCAACAGGCGCATACTCCCGGGAAATGTAGGGCGTCAAGCTCAACTGCATCGAGTAGAGATTCGGCCTAGTCGCGTAACCCCGGAGATCCTCGACATCGAACAACATCCGCTCCAGCATCGTCTCCAAACACAACGCGTCCAGCCGCCCGTCCTTGTCCAGCCCATGACTCTCGCTTCTGACACGATCCAGCAATCCAACAGCCTTGTCCGTCCAAGACTTCAATCCACCAGGCGAAACGTCTGGCAACAATCCATCGTACTCGTGTAACCCCAGCATCACAGCCTGGCGTGGATTCAACTTGAAGACATGGTTGAAGACCTCCTGCTCCAGCTTATCCAATCTAGAAACTAGCAATCAGGATTTCCCTCGCAGACCCCCAGCGAGGAAATCTCGGAACCGCGATAAAAAGCCAGACTATCGAGGAACCCGGAAGATGATGAGAACCTATGGTTGGTTCGCATGAACAATGGTTTCTAGGCCAGAGCCGGAGTCTTGCACACTGGACTGTTGGGTTTGGTTGGCTTCTAGCTTTGCGAGTCTTTTCTCTAGTTCCCATATCATCTTGTGTTGGCCGAACAGCATCGAGAACATTAGTGGAACCTCCTTCACAACCGAAGCCATGGTGCTCGCATATGGTGCGTAGTGCTTGCACTGGCGCAGAAGATCGTCAAATATTTCCTTGTCTTCTACTCTCAGAAAGGACCTGAACCTTCCTATCCGTTCAATCTCATCGTTCACAACCAACCGCCACGAAGGAATCGTACGCCCCACAGAACACGCCTCCAAGTCCTGTCTATTCACGTCATTAATGACTAAGAGTGCGACCCGGAAGTGTCTCTTAGATGAGGAACGGTATGAGCCGTTTCGTCCTCTTCATGTAGCTCGCATAGTCCTGGCCCAGCCCTGACAACAAGGCCCGCTCCTCGACATGCATTCGGTACCCGAACGAGATAACGAAGAAGAGAAGCAGCACCAACAGCGCGCCTAAAGACTGCACTGCCAAGCCCAGTCCAGCGAGCGTGATCAAGATCCCAGTATACGACGGGTGGCGGACCAGCCTGTACGGACCCTTCTCGACAACCTTGTGGTCCTCAGATATCTGAAGAGTATTGAGATGGTGATTAGGGCTCGGGAGCCTCGGTCCCTCTTGACACGGGTTGCGCCGCGTTGCCGAAGCCGTGGAACCAATGCTGCCCCGAAGATCTCACTGGCAATCCAGACAAAGATGGCAAAGTCGAACAGGACGAGGCCGAAACCTGAAGCGAAGACCGGCAAAGACTATCAACCATGGTAGGTGCGCCTAGCACAGGAATTCTATCTGTCCAGTTTCCAGTGCCTTCTCACACCATTCTCAATTATTGACTGGGGCATCAGGTGTTTTAGCGTCTTGTAACGCTTCTCTCTGCCAACAGCGTACTCTAGCTTCGGGCTCCTGCTCGTGATGATCCGGAGAACCATCTCTCCTACGAGCCTCGGATCCGCTCCATTCTCGAAATCCTCATCTAGTTCAGCCGTAGCTCGTTGCCGCAGCTCGTCATAGTCGCGTATCGTGTATTTCGTAGTCTTTCTAGTGTTGCCTAGGTTGGTCTTGAAGAATCCCGGTTCAATAACTGAGACCTTGATACCGAAACTCTTGACCTCGTGACGGAGCGCTTCAGACCATGCCAGCAGAGCGGCCTTCGCAGCCGCATAGTACCCCTCGAACGGAACCGGCAACACGGCGGCCAGCGAGGATATGTTGACGATCTGGCCTGCACCCTGCTTCCTCATTGTCGGGAGCACGGCTTTCGTCATTCTGACCGGGCCGAAGAAGTCTGTTTCGAGCTGCGCCTTCGCCTCAGCGATCGACGTCTCCTCAGCCCCCCGGTCAGCACGTAACCAGCATTGTTCACAAGGATATCCAGACGTCCCGTTTCGTCAAGAAGTTCTTTCACGCCATTTTTGACAGAGTCGTCGGAGTCCACGTCAAGCGCGAGCATACCCACGCCTGATTCCTGAGGCTTTGCCGAAGGATTCCGGCTCGTACCATAGACCTTGAAGCCACGACTCAACAGCAACCTGGCAGTCTCTCTGCCGAATCCAGACGATGCCCCAGTGATGAGAACTACTCTACTCTCAGGCATGCTGGATTGAATGGAACCTATGGACTAAATCATTTGGGAGAAAGACCCGAAAAGGAGATTCTGCTAGAATGCCACCCATCCAGACGTTTCTAGGACCCATAGGCTAACGGTTTGCTGAGAACTTCCAAGCCCCTTTCGAGATATGCCTCAAGTTCTCTGAGCTGCCCCAGCGCCTCAGTGCTATCTCCGAGGGTCATGGTCATGTCGATTCTCCTAGCATGGCTCAGAATCTTGCTGAAGACGTCCCGGAGGTCCGCCTGCAGCTTACCTGCCTCTGTTCCGACTTCCGCCTCTTGAACCGTCGTACTGAACATGCTTCTAGCGCTATGTTTGAGAGAATATCATGAGCAGAGGAGCCCGAATCTATTCCGACTCCTGCAATAGAACCGTCTCTGAGCCAGTTCGCCGTTTCTTGAGAACTTAAACACAATCGGGGCTTGGCGCGAAGAATTGAAAATCTCTCAAGATGTAATATCAGTCAAGGAATGGTTGGGCGATTCAACTCTTACAGAAGGTTCTCGGAAGAACCGCCGGATAATGGTTAGCTTTCTTGTCAAGGCTAATGGTTACGAAACTATAGAACCATTGTTAGCGGATATCAAGGCTGACAAGCTAACGGTCTATTCCGCTTCCAAGAGACTTGTGGATTCTATGATTAGGACGCACTCGCCCGCTACAGTTTACGGATACCGTTCAATGCTTCCGGGTCTATTCCAATCCGTCCTTGGCGAAGAAAACTTTCGTAAGACCGTATTCGATAGGTTAGCGCCATGCGGGACCGTCTACCTCGTAAGCCACAAGAACATTCCAACCCCGGACGGGTTACGAGCAATGTTGACAATGGCTAACGCTCAGTACAAGGCATTGATAGGATTCCTTGCTTGTTCCGGAATGAGAATCGGCGAAGTATTATCGCGCAAATGGTCCGACGTAGAAGTCCGTCCGGACGGGTACGCGCGGGTTACTCTTAGAG
>VBBE01000112.1 GCA_005884605.1 Candidatus Bathyarchaeota archaeon | reverse complement strand
ATCAAAATACTGATAATCACTCCTTATACTGCTTCCTTCCGCGGTAAATGCGCCGAATATGCAAGCAAGCTCGTTTTCTTGAAAGACTTGCAAAATATCCGCAACAATAAGCCTGCTGCCCCGACGAATGTCGTTTGATCTTCTTTCTTTGAAACTATCCTTTATCAAGACAGGAAATTTATGACGTGCAGTGCACGTCAGGGTCTTTCCATCCTCAAGAGTTAGTCTGAATACTTTACTTTTTATTCGGTATTTGTGAACTGTCGATACTCTTTGCCATCCGAATGGAGTGAAGACCTCGTCGTATTCAGTAACGTCAACAACGTACTTTCTTCCCTTTCTGGTTTCTACAACCGAATTCTTAGCAAGACATGCGAAGTCCAGCTCTCCAACATGATCATGAATCCCGATCTGAGGCTCGTAGATGAATCCCCCGCGATCGGCGGTTACCAGTTCGCCGCTGTTCTTCAGTTCTTCAGGCTGATTCTTGTTCCATGGAATGAGGACGTCTCGCTTGACAGCGTGGTATAGCTGGAGGCTTGTCATGTTGGTGCCGATGGTCGCACGGCTTGCTCTCTGGATCGGCATGATACATGTCCTTGAGACCTCGAACAGGCCTTCAAGACCGCAGTCGGCGCTCACGTAGGCGTTTCTCTGGTCGACGTGCAAACGGCCCAAGAGACGAGTAGCGGTCTCACGATACAGTATTTTTCCGTAGGAGAAGTAGCTGTGGCCTTGAACCTCATAGACTCGAAGAGGCGAGATGTCTCGGCCAAGGATCAACCGGTCCAGTATTCCATGCTCTTGAGCTCTTCGAGCAAGATAGGGAAAGATGAAAGAATCGCCACCATGGGTTACGATCACGTCAGGGTCCTCGGCCCTGAAGGTTTCTACGATCCCCAGGATCTTGTCTACTTCATCGCCCGAGTCTATGGTGAGTGTTTCCTTTTCGTCGCGGGTAAAGGTAACAGATGCTATTTTATCCTCGAAACTCCGAACTTTCCTGATCTTCTCAGTTTTGATCTGAAGTGCGATTTCTCTTAGTGGTGGTAGTTGATAGTCAATGGATTCTCTTGAGTCTTTGAGAGTCCAGTTGACTCCTCTACTGGTTTCTTCTGCTTCAACAAGTGCGAGGGGGAAGAGGCCTTTGCGATACAGATACATCTGCGGAGAGGGAACGTCGATGTCGTAGAAGCGGAACTTGGAATAGCGGCCGACCTGTTCGAGTTTCCTAGCCAATCCAACTGCTTCTCGGTCTCCCTCAACTTCGACCTCTAAAACTCTCGATCGTTCACGATCGCCAGCTTTTTCGTACATCTCTACGAAAATCGCGTTTTCAAGACCGGGACGACACGCGAGTTCTAAGAGATCGCGATAACTTCCGCCGATGTGGATTTTGGGCTTCCAAGGATCAGTGAGTCTTACACAGCTACCATCTGTTTTCTTTAACCATACGATCATCTGGCCTGCTTTGTGGTAGAGGTCGAGAATCCAGCCTGCGTGCTTCAAGCCCTTGCAGCCAACGCCAGGTTAGTTTTGGCCCATGTCTAATCCAAGAGAGAGAAGCGAATGGAGGAATGAAACTATTCGTTAGGTGCGAGAGTGTATCTTGGCAAAAGCCCAATAACCCTGCGTGAGAGGCGAACCTCATCGGAGGAGTGGTCTGAACGTGACGCCTGGAAGCCCGAAAGGCTCCTGGCATAACACTGCCATGATCTTACTGATATTAGCGTCTCTCGCCATGTTCGGAACTATCGCCTATACCATTGCTCTTCAAGAGATCACGAATTCTGCGATTTCCTACATTACGGGTCTCCTCATCAGCGTCACGGGTATTCTACTCGGGCTCTCAGGACTCACGCCACAATCAAAGTCTCTGGAGAGAATGAAGCTGCAAGTCACGCTTACTATAGCCACTCTCTTGTGGCTGGTCGCTGTCGTCATGATCGCCCAAACTGCCGGGCCGTTCAACTTCGCAGCCTCTACGGTCGTTCTGCGATATCTCTTCCTGGTAGGAATTGCACTCTTCACCATTCTCGTCGTGATGTACTCCACAGCTACGATAGAGGCGACAAGGCAACGGCTCATTGCCGAGCAAGCGGCGAAGTCGAACCAGCCCGGAAGAACCGCTGGCTAAGCAAGAAAGGGTGAGCCTAGTCAGGAATAACTGTCAGGCCGGCGGGAATTATCGCCAGAACGCCCACCAAGGCTTCATCTCGGCAGCGACCAGCCCCAAGACTCCGGCGACGAGTACGAGTAGCACAGCGGTGCCTGCGCTTCCTGTCAACACGAACAGGATTATTCCGGCGAGCAGTGTCATTATCCCGCCGAGTTTCCGAATGCCGGTGTAGATCAGCCAGCCTCCAAGTATCGCGCCTAGTCCGAATAGGAAGACAAGGCTGTTGACGGCGAGTGAGCCGATGCTCAGATGTCCGAGTCCACCGAGGGCTGACATGACGACGAGTACGCCGCCGATTAGGGCTAGGACGAACGCTATGAGAGACAGTAGCCTGTGCATTTTCAAAGGCATCTTCAACCTCACAAGAACGAGACCGGTCTGACGCGGATAATAACTCAACGGATTTGAACGGAGAAGCAGCGACTGTTCTCGATCAGAGGTAATCGCTTTTGAGATAAGATGGTTAATCAATTATGCCCTGTTGATCTCCTCGGTCCAACTCGCGAGTGTTTCCAAGATCCTCTTAGCGAGCTGTCAAGCACGGTTTCCTAGGCAGTGTAGGAACGGGGCTTCAGACTCGAGATCAGGGCTCATTCTGGGCTTATTCTCCCCACAGATGGAAGGGTTATGATAGAGAATTGCTAGGAAGGGTGGAGAGTTGTCTGAGAAGAAACGAGTGCCTCCATGGGAACGTGCCCAACTAAGCTTCACACTTGCAGAACGTAGACGTCTCCGGAAAGTCGAAGAGAACGAACGCCCAGGCAAAGCGCGTTTGCTGGATCTGGAAGAGAACAGGAAGAGGCTTGCGGAGATTAGGAAACACTTCTGCGCTGATTGTCAACGCTACATACGCAGTGACCAGCTGACGAGAGAGGAGAGAAAGATCGGTGAAGAACAGGGATTCTGCAAGTGCGCAAAAAACGCACCCAAACCCTCGCGTTAACCACTCGAAAGAGCGGCCAGACGTGTCGGGTTTCTACGACTTCAGGGCTGTGCCGCAGCTGTGGCAGTAGTTCTTCCCAAGAGATAGAGTGTTACAGACGGGGCATCGGAGTCTAGTCCCACAATGACCGCAGTACTTCCAACCGGCTTGCTGCATGTGACCGCAGACTGGGCAGGTGTCCTGCGGTTGAGGTGGAACCAGTAACAGTAAACCCTGCGTCGTTGCCAGCTGCACCGCTTGTCCGGTTGGGCTTTGTCCGTTTCCCTGCATCGGCTGGTGGGCATGCATTCTTGCTATAGATCGATGCCTCCCTGGCTCAAATAGATTCTTGGGTAACACGAGACTTAGGATTGGCGACAGGTCAGCATAGCGTCGGTGCCGGCCGTGAGCTCGGAGGACTATGAATCGCCTGAGCAGCTATTGCTCTCTGATCCTGTACGCAGAAAGGCGCTTGAGCTGTTTGAACACGAGCAGGAAGCAACAGGGGAAGAATACAATTTTGGAGAGCTGTTTGCCCGAATACTTTGGGAGAGAGACTGGACAGACAAGCTAGCCTCGACCATCGAAAAGGTCCGAAACCGATTCCGTCTACGCAACACAGATACGGAACTTTCCATGGAGCTCAAGGCACTCATTCCTGACATGAATGAAGTAGCGAAAGCTTTTGATGAGATGACTAGCGGCTACAAAGAATTCATACGAACAGTGCTACAAGCGAAAAATCGCTGGCAAGAAGACGAATAAGAAAACACTCCGGCTGAGGATATGGAAAATGTCGAGATCTATATTGACGAAGTAATGCACTGAAGTCGGCTCGTAGCCTCTCGACAAACCAGCCTTTATCCAACAGAGATTTGAACGAGCGGCTGATCTGTAGTGTCCGAGAACAAACCGGGTCTTCGCAAAGCTGTGACAATGCGCTATGCCGTCGCATTGTATATGAGCTCAGTCCTCGGCTCAGGGGTTCTAGTCCTGCCTGGACTAGCAGCACAGATTGCAGGCCCTGCCTCGCTGCTCGCATGGCTCTTGTTATCGCTGGCAAGCTACCCACTCGCATACACTTTCGCTAGCTTGTCCGCTCGAAAGCCAGAGTCAGGCGGAGTCTACTCGTTCGCACGCGAAAGCTTCGGACTCCAGATGGCGGATGCAGTAGGTTGGCTCTTCATAGTCTGGTATGTTACCGGCGCTCCAGTCGTCACGGTCATCGCCGCTTCCTATCTCTCATACGCAATTCCATTGACCAAGACGATGATCTACGTCGTTGCGGCTCTGATAATTCTGGGAACATTCCTGATCAATTACAGAGGAATTGTAATCAGCGGGAAGGTTCAGCTCGCAGTGATAGTCGCGATTGTGGGACTGCTGCTCACAGCGGTGATCGCGTCCGTTCCACTTGTCCGGGTCGAGAATTTCACTCCCTTCTTCCCGTACGGGGTCCTGTCAATCGGCGTGGCGGCAGCATTGATCTTCTGGTCATATCTCGGATATGAGAACGCGTCCAATGTTGCTGAGGAGTTCAAGAACCCAGAGCGAGACTTTCACAGAAGTATTATCCTAAGCGTCGTAGTGATCAGCGCGCTGTACCTCTCGGTTGCTATCGCGACTGTTGGGACCAGAGCGTATACAGCTGGAGGGAGCGTCGCACCATTCGCTGCAATCCTGTCCAACGCCCTCGGAGTTTATGGCAGTGTCAGCACTGGTGTACTGGCAGTCTTCATAATATTTGGAACCGTCAACGCGTACACAACTGGAATGTCGAGAGTCATCTACTCTCTGGCTAGAGAAGGAGGTCTTCCAAAAGCCGTGGCCAGGATCCATCCGAAGACAGGTGTCCCCCATCTCTCCTTGGCCTTGCTCTCCGGATTCTCTTTGGTCACTCTAGTAGCATCGTATTTCTTGGATATCGATCTGAAGACAGCACTTTTGATTCCGAGCGGCGCTGCAATACTCGTCTATGTCATAGGCTCTGCATCTGGAATACGACTCCTTAAGGGAAGCCGGCTAAGGTTGTATCCGTGGATCTCTCTCGCCGTTTCCCTTGTCATGCTGCCTTTCGTAGGGGTCGTGCTTGTTGTCAGTGTTCTGGTTGCGTTGTTCGGTTTCTTCTATAGAAGAATCCGTGGATTACGCCAATAAATACCGACACCAAGTTTCGTGTGCAGGAGATGCGCCTGTGAAGTTCGGTGTTCAGATCGAGAACCACCTGGGAATGACATACAACGGGGTACGGAAGGTTGCGTTGGAGGCCGAGAAATCTGGGTTTGACGGACTCTTTGTCTGTGACCACCTGATGGGAAGGAACGAGGAGACATTTCGGCAGCCATGCCTGGACCCATGGGTGACATTGGGCGGTCTGGCTCAAGCTACAAAGAAGACTACCCTCGGGACTCTTGTTAGTGCTGTCGGGTTCCGTCATCCATCATTGCTGGCTAAGATGGGCGCAACCCTTGACCATGTTAGCGGAGGAAGGTTGCAGCTGACGGTTGGCGCCGGTTGGCACGAGCCAGAGTACAAGGCGTATGGTATCCCCTTCCCACCGGTTGGGGAACGGATGCAGCAGTTGCGGGAAGCAGTCCAGATCATACGATCGATGTGGACCCAAGACCAAGCAACGTTCGAGGGCAAATACTTCAAGATCGATGGAGCCTGGTGTTACCCGAGACCGGTGTCGCCTAAGATCTGGGTCGGTGGAGTAGGGGAGAAGACGCTCTTGCGGATTGTTGCCGATCTCGCGGACGGATGGAATGCTGTCGGTCTGAGCGCTGACGAGTACGCACGTAAGCTGGAGATTCTCCGACTGTTTTGCGAGAATGCTGGCAGGAAGTTGAATACGATCAAGAGATCTTACTACGGCACCTGTTTGGTCGGCAGTAACGAGAACGAGTTCCGCGAATCCTTCAACCGATACTACGGGCAGTATAGGAAGCCGGAGGAATCGACGAAGACGTTTGTTGAAAGGATGCGATCCACTAGGCCCTTCATTGGGACAGCGGGTGAAGTAGCTGACAAGATGAAAGGGTTTGAGGAGCTCGGGGTTTCTTATTTCATCCTCTACTTCCCTGACAAGGATGGTTTGGGCTTGCTGAAGCGTTTCTCGGATCTGGTGATGCCTGGATTCGCGTCTGCGTCGTAAGAGGGGGGCGGTCCCCTAGGAGAATTGCAAGCGGAGAAACAGAAGTCCGAGTAGGAACAAGACCATCGCGAGAGTTACGAATCCGCGGGAAAGACATACGTCTCCTAGAGACAGGAAGCGCGGTGTCACGTCTACTCGCGCGTGAAACGAGTCGGGCTTATTCGGATATTTCCTAGAAAAGGGGGAGTTTGGGTTTGACATGGACCGTCATCCTAGCTGGTCAGGGGTACGATCAGTGCTTGCGAGTGCATTGCGGTGGTTAGCGAGCCTGTGCCGGTGAGGGTGATGGTGACGGTTGTTGGGCTGTTCCATCCTGAGGCTACTGTGGTGCTGCCGCTGAGATTAGGAGAGAGGCCGACAATTGTTATCGCTGGTGAAGTGCCAGTGCCATGGTATGCGATGTTGATTGTGAAGTGTGTGCTGTCGGTGATAGCGAATCCTGTTGCGGTGACGTTGGCGACTGTGCTGATGGCTCTGAAGCTTAGCGTGGTGGCGCCGTCATGGTCCCAGCCGGGCGGTCCTTTCAAACCTGACCACTGCTGGCCGTTCGTAGTGGTTTGTTGAGTTGGGTTGGTTGCTGCGAAAGCGTTGTTGAGCCCATAGCCCACTGCTCCGGCACCGAGTCCGACTAGCAGTATCACAAGTACTACGGAGCGGGTTGAGATGCCTCTCCGAGTTATCTGTTGAATGTCTGGTTGGGACATTTTTTCTTCGATAGATACGGTGCTCAGGATAGAGATGGTGGTTCTCCTAGGAATTTGTTTAAGTTCTCGAAAATGAGCTGCACGACTCAACGGAAGGCTTTCACTGGTCGGAATAGTTTCGGGCTTCTCTGCCTATGATATTCTCAAGGCTCTCGAAGTGGGAGCATGTCCAACTTGACCGTTCAGGAAACAGTGGCAGGGACAGAAGCAGCAAAGCTGCAGACTGAACTCCGCGATGTCTTCAGTAAGATCCTGGGTCACGCGAGGAGGATAGACATGACTTTGGCGCTAGGGGATACGACTGAGGCCTTGGGACAAGTTAGAGAGCTTGAAGTGTACCTGGAGAGGGGCCTTGTGGTTCTGAGCCGACCGTTGATCCAAGAGCCCTAGGAATGCCTAAATTCCAGCAGAATCACACTCACTTTCCGTCCTATTTCCCAAATGATTTAGTCTGTAGACTACTCCACACCTAGCATGGCGGAGAACAGGGTAGTTCTCATCACTGGAGCGTCCTCGGG
>VBBE01000228.1 GCA_005884605.1 Candidatus Bathyarchaeota archaeon | reverse complement strand
AAAGGATGCCTCACCGTCAGAGTGACCTTCGAGGAAGCCATGGAGTCCGCGTTCCGGTGCAGCAGCTGCAACGGCCAACTCATCAGCGAAGACAACAGCAGGACAGTTCAGGTGCTAGAGGATCTATCGAAGAAGATAGAGTCCGAACTCCAAGAACGGCCAGCAGCGTTCCACGCTGATAAGATCTGATTCTTTCCGGAGCAACAGCAAGTGGTAGAGGAGTGGCAGATTGCCACCCTCGCCGAGAAAATTCCCCCGCAAATACTCAAACAAGGCTCACAGTTCATCGCTAGGGCCCTCACCGAGAAAGCAAACGGCCTCGAATTGGAATCGGATTTTGGTCAACAAGGCCAATGGCTCCAGGTTAGGGCTAGGGGTGAAGATGCGGACGCGTTTCTTAACACAGAATGCGGGCGCAACTAGCCGATGGAGAGCCGAGGTCGGCTAGAGAGATTCTTGACGCGAATGCCCTGGTCGACTTTGTCCCACTGAAGATGATCGTGACCGAGCTTGAAGGCGAGAACATCTCTGTTGAACTAGATGATCAGGCGAGGGACAATCTTGTTTCGTGGAGAAAATATCCCTTTGACAGAGTAATAGCTGTAGGAGCCGACAGAGCCTTCGTGGAGAGTGCCGTGAGGGCGTCAGGATTGCAAAGCGACATTGTGAAAGTGGAGAGTCTCTCTCTCTTCGTCCAATCAGTCCTATGCAAGATCGGCACCGAAGCGCCAGGAGTGATCGCGAAGATCGGCAACCGCCTTAGAGGGGTAGGCTTGAAGTCCTATAGAACCCCTGTCAAACTGTAAATTTCGTCACAGCGTGTTGTCGTTCATGGGGTTGCCGAGCATTGAGTTTTCCATAGAATCATGGGCAACTTCGATGACCTCGACATGACTGCGACTCTTCTTGTCTCGTCGCCTAGCCGGCTTAGCCTTCACGATACAACACTCCGATTACGGCGAAGGTGTGAGGATAATAAGCTGATTTTCTCTTCTGTACAACCGGGCCTGGAACGCGGAAGACTCTGATAGAGATCTATATCCGATCCGGAATGATTCTGTTGGCGTTCGTAGTTTCGACCGTGGTTCCAATGTAGCGATCACTGTATTTTTGCCGGCCGTTCCCATGTGTCCCGAGACCTACTGCCACGTCAAGGAGGAGAAGTATGAAGGCGATCTTGGAGACATTTCTGACAAGTGAGGACCAGAGGTCGACCCCATTGCCGTCCAGTCGTGCGACTCTCAAGCCCACGAGCTCCTTCCCAATTGTCCGCTCGAACAATGTTTCAGCTAGGACAAAGTAGGCTAGAACGATCAAAGCTGCAATTCCGCCCAGCCAGAACCCCCAGAACCATACCAAAGGGAACGTCTGACCGAAAAAGAACCCTGTGAGCGCAGGAAGGGCTACAACGAGTAGGAGAAAATACACTGCAACCGACACTATGGCCACGTCAACAATGTAGGCAATAATCCGTTTCGCCCAATGGTCCTGGAATACTCTGTCGTCTCTCAGCTGTTCGAAACCTGTCTGCCCACTAGAGGTCATCGTTGGAGAGGGCTTGGCTGGTGCACCGCAGCTGTGACAGAAGGAAGAGTTGTCGTATAGCTGAGCGCCGCATTTCCAGCAGTAAGCCATTGGTCGCAGTCACAGACATAGTGCATGGTCTTCTATATCACTGTGAGGGTGTATTACTGGCAACTTCAGACTGTCTGTGGAAGTGCGTGTGTTTCGATGAGGGTTCGGAACTTCTTGTTCTTGGTCATCTCGTCCGCAATCGTATCATCTTCTCTGCCTTCGCGGTTCCAGACAATATAGCGTGCCTCTCCTCCACGCGAGAGTTTTGCGATAAAATAGGGCAAGTAGAACAGTGTCCCGTCGAGGAGTTCTAGCTTGTCGAGATCGAGTCTTGTCGGGAGTTGCAGCCCATCGGCGAACATCTTCCATCGCAACAACTTCGTCTTTCTCAAGAACTCAATATTCTCTTTCAGGTTTTCTCTCGTAGGATTTCCCTTCGGGAGAGCCTCGTACTGTTTCGACCTCTCTTCTGACTGTACCTCATAATCTCTAAGGAGATTCTTGAGTTCGGCCAACCGCTCGCTAACCAAAACCGTAGAGTCAACTCCGTTAATGACTGATGCAGAGTCCAGTTCCATATCAGCAAGAATCGAAGCCAGCTCCACCAGCTTGGGGTCGAAGCCGAAGTTCGCCTCCCGCAAAGCCAAGACCGTTGACCGGCCCTCGCTCATCACCATCTGCTTTGACAGGAGGCCCTTTTCCGCTGGAAACCGGTAGGTGAAATCGAGGTAGGGCAGAAAGATCTTCTTGGCGAACACAACCTTCTCTTCCGTTCCGCCTAGGATTCCTTTCTTGGCTCGTTTTCTGTCCGTGTCACGTAGGAAAACCTCTTCCGGCACCGCCAGTGGGACTGCTCTGACCGTCATCTCTTCTGGAGCCACTCCCTCCTTCAACCGCCTTATCTCTAAAGGTTCCAGCGGCCCGCGATGGTAGCTGATCAGCCATCTGGAGCTGAGAATTCTGGATTCTCCTTGATCGAAGAGCTGGTAATAGAACTGGCGCGTCTTCAACCCTGATATGACATGGAATGCGTTCGCGCCAAACGAGAGACCTGTCCGGACCCTCTCAATATCCTGCTTGGTTGATAGGTTCCCGATAAACCGGAAATTCGCGTTCGATATGACCTTGTAATCCGCTAGATAATGCTTTATCGACGGTGCCGGGGGGCTCACCGCTCCCGGCTCTCTTGCTACTTGTTTTCTGGTTCTCTATGCTTCACTAGCGCGATGTCGCCGAGGGTTAGCTCTCTCGGCCCGGCTTGCCTGACTGGAACGGTGGAGATCTCAAGCTCTGCTCTCGGCGCGAGCAGTTTCACCCGTAAAATATGTTCTAGCTCCTTTGTCAACCTCATCGTAGGCAGTATCTTGCCTAGCTCGATCTTCTGGATCACCGTCAGCTTCTCTTTCGCTTTGAAGGCGAGATCCGTCTGGGACAAGCCTATCTTCTCACGACCCTCCTTCACAATCATGGGATAATCCTCGACAAGATCTGAGTCCTCAACCGCTTTTGGCAGGCTCTCTATTGGGGTTCGAGTGTGGGAGGGCACTGGTCCAGGCCGGGCTGTTCTCTGTCTTCTTTCAGGAAAACCCGGAAGCTCCTTTCCCAGGCTGGAGCACTTCTGGCAGACGATCAGGGTTGCGCCTTCAACAAGGGACCGGGCGGGCTTGCCGACTATCTCGCTCCCGCAAACCTCACAGTACAATGGTTGCTACAAGACCTCGCGGCGGAGAAACAGTAGAAATAGGCTCCGACCAGGCTTAATTAGCTATCGGAAGGTTCTGTTAACTATCGGTGGATAAGTTAACTTCGGGGCATCGACTCCGGGGATTACCGTAGACGTCGGGTTCCCCATCACAGCTTCAACTGCCCTGCCTTGCGCCTCATTGATCGGAGGCCGGGAACGTGCGAACCTCACCCGTCCCCGCCGAGCCAGGTTTATCGCGGCTACCCTGTCCCGGTCCATCACGATTCTGCACTTTTCACACCAGAGTTTGCGCTTCAGTCTCTTGTCCCCTTGAAGTCCTAGTATCGTTGAGAAGACCTATCCTTATCGAGTCGTTCACCATGCTC
>VBBE01000111.1 GCA_005884605.1 Candidatus Bathyarchaeota archaeon | reverse complement strand
GCCAGTTACAACGATTTCCTGGGGTGGTGAATGAATTATGGTGACCAAGTTAATGCTCCGATTCGGCTAGAAGGGGTCGCCTGTGTTAAGCCTTGGCCGGTACCGCGTTTGAAGACGCTTTCCATGAAGGGCGGCGCGCGCGAAAATCGACCACCCCGGGGGGTCACATAATAGTTAGCAGAAAAAAGAATAGTTTACGGGAAAAGAAAAGTTATAGAAGAAAAATAGTTACACAAAAGAAAAGTTATGAGTTAGCATGACCGGGGACGGTTTGGCGCCCAGGGCGGGATTCGAACCCGCAACGCGCTCGAGAATTACTCGAGTGTCGCACGGGTGACAGCCGTGCATACTCTCGGCCGGCTCCCGCGAGCCGCGGACCGGGCTATACTACCTCTACGCACTCCATATTCCAGGAATAGGGCGCGAGCCCGGCATACTTGTCCTGGGCAAAGCTACCCCGGAAAAGCTTGCAAGCTTAAACCTTCCCAAAGAAACGAAAGGACAATCGAGGATTACTGCCAGATACCTGATACGGTTCCGGCAAGGATAACTTGAAACAATAACCCTTCCCGCGGAAAGGTAACCGACAATGGCAACCCCTTTCCCGAGCATCGGTCTCGGCGGTATAGGCGGCACACTCCTCGGGTTCATAGTCCTCTTCATAATCTATCTCCTAGTCATCGGCTTCGTGCTCTGGTTGGCAGGAGAGATCGTCGTCGGCAGGAGAGTCACATTTGGAGAAGCTCTAGCCATCGCCGGTGTTGGAACCTTCCTAGTAGGGGCCTCGATAGCCTTTCTTGGCTTGATCGGTCTCCTGCTTGGCCTTGTGATCTTCCTCTTGCTCGTCAAACACTACTTCAAGACTGGCTGGTTGGGAGCCATCGGAGTAGGAATAATGGCGATCGTCGTCTTAGTAGTTCTCACATTCGTCCTAGGTGCCATACTGGTCGGCACGCTCTTCGGCTTTCCGAAGTTTTTCTAGATTACTCTCAAAGATCAGAGACATATTTAGGACAAGTTGAATAATGGAAAAGGGCTCGTTCGGAGCCCCTTCTATGGATATTTGGGAAACTTACGCCCCGGCAGGCTGAGGGCTAGGCTTCCTCGCCGCTCTTATCTTCCTGCTCGGAAGAACAGCCACAGGTGTCGCACATGGCTACACAAACCCCAGCTCTTCGCCGATTTAAACACTACACTGAACCCGTTTCAAGGACTAGGCGCTTTTGACTCTCAACCAGGTGTCAAGAGTCTCTAGTGCCTCCTCATAGGTCTTGACGAGGACGTCTTTGCCCTGCCGCGTGTTGAAGCTGTGGTCACCGCCCTCTATCCAGTGAATCTCCGCTCGGTCGCCCAGTTTCGACACAACTCCCTCAAGGAGTTCCCTTTTGGCAAATTGGTCTTTTGTTCCGGAAAGGAAGAGCATCGGCTTCTCAATCCGATAAAGGTGCTCATCCCTGAGCATTTCCGGCTGACCCGGTCGATGCAATGGATAGCCCAGAAAGAATAGTCCTTCGACATCTACTCCGGATGCGACAACCTGGGAGGCAATACGGCCCCCCATCGACTTGCCTCCTACGAAGATGCGCTCAGGGTGGTACTTACTTGCCTTGACCTCATCGATAACTTGTCGATAGCTAGTCTCTAGGATCTCTCTCTTGTCCGGGATCTTTCGTCGAGCTTCCATGTACGGAAAGTTGAACTTCACCGTAAGGTATCCCTTCTCGGCGAGGCCTTTATGGAAATAGGTGATGAAAGGCGAGTACATTGGTCCGCCCGCGCCATGCGCAATGATCAGGCAGGTCTTACTTTCACCCGGGTTGGGAAGCGAGGCATAGACGATTCCAAAATGATCGCCCTTGGGCGAAACAATCTTTGACTGCTCCATCTCAAGCCGGTTTCCTGTATCTCTCAATTGTTTAACCGGCTCGTGTAAACTATAGGTCAGGGTTTCCCACAAAAATGGCGAGATAGCGCAGAGGCTCGAATCCCTCTCGAATGGAGCTGTGCACCGTCCCCGGCGGTATCACAATCATTGTTCCTGGCCTTACTTTGACTTCTTTCTCGCCAATGCGCGCAGACCCTTTGCCTTCGATGTAGAAGATTGTCTCTTCGACATCATGCGTATGAGGAGTAACGATTCCGGTGAGCTCCACATATCTCATCGCGAGCTGATGACCATGCTCTGCCTTGGACAGGTACCACCGTCTGAAGTCGCCCACCTTCTCCGGGACAATTTCGGAAAGATGTTTGACTATCGTCGAGAATCCACCCGTTTTCCTGTACCATTTCTCATGGTTTAAAGATGGTTGCTGCCAAGGACAGTTCTGCCCAGCTCAGTTTGGATAGGCACGATCGATAAGACAAACTATGTTAACATAGGATAGAGCCACGACCCTGGACCAGAGAGAGCCTTGTCCTTCGATTACTCTCACCTCCCTCGTGAATACCCTCGCCAGTTTCTTCCCGCCAACATAGATCTTACAGATCTGAGCAGACTGAAGGAGTTATTTCAAAATCTGCAAAATCGCACGGTTCATTCGGCATCCGATCTTGAGAAATGGCTCAAAGACGAGTCCGAACTCGCGTCTGCCTTGGCAGAAGAACAATCCATTCGATACGCGAGAATGACATGTCAAACCGATGACCCTGCCCGCGAGAAAAACTACCTACTCTTTATCGAAAATGTAGAACCCGCGGCGAAAATAGGATTCTCCCAGCTAGACCGCAAATATCTAGGCACCCCTGCCCGGAAGAACCTTCCCCTCGAGCAATACTATGTCCTCAACAGGAAAAGAGAGAACAACATCGCCCTCTTCCGGGAAGAAAATGTAGAACTCGAAAAGGAAGAGACAAAGCTTGCCCAATCATTTCAGAAAACCACAGGAGCGATGACAGTCCTCTACGAAGGCCAAGAGAGAACAATGCAACAAATGGGACGATTCTTGGAAGAACCCGACCGTAGCGTTCGAGAGAAAACATGGCTCCTCGCCGAGTCCCGCAGACAGAAAGACAAAGACACCCTGAACCAGATCTATGACCAGTTAATTGCCCTCCGCCAAAGAATCGCGGAAAACGCCAGTTTCGACAATTACAGAGACTTCATCTTCCGGAAGAAGGAGCGATTCGACTACACCCCGGAGGATTGCTTCCGCTACCACGAAGCCGTGGAAGAACATATCGTGCCGCTGATTCACGAACTTGACAAAGAAAGAAGCCAAGGATTGAGAGTTGAACCACTGCGACCCTGGGACCTAGCGGTCGACCCCAAAGGTCGTCCCGCCCTTCGCCCGTTCAAAACTTCATCTGAGCTGGTACAGGGATGCGTCAAGGTGTTTGACAAGGTCAACCCCGAGTTCGCGACGAAACTCAGAAAGATGGCGAGCCTGAATCTCCTAGATCTTGAGAGCAGGAAGGGAAAGGCGCCAGGAGGATATAATATGGAACTGTCAGAGATCCGATTGCCATTCGTATTCATGAACGCGGTCGGACGCGATGGCGATGTGTGGACATTACTACACGAATCAGGACACGCCTTTCACGTCTTCGCAATGCGAGACAAACGATTCCCCTACCAATACAGGAGCGAGAACGTCCCATTAGAAATTGCTGAAGTGGCCTCTCAGGCAATGGAGATCATTGGAGGAGAGCATCTAGAAGGAACATTCTACAGCAAGGAAGACGCTGCCCGCTCTAAACGGGAACACCTAGCATCGATCGTCAAGCTGCTGGCTTGGATCGCGACCATCGACGCCTTCCAACACTGGATCTACACCAACCCGAGTCATACTCGAGAAGATCGACAAGACCAATGGGTCCGGCTTAGGAAAAGATTTGGCGGAAGAGAGAGCTGGGACGGACATGAGGAATTCCTCCGATCTCAGTGGCAGAGACAATTACACCTGTTCGAAGTCCCCTTCTACTACATTGAGTATGGAATTGCTTTCATGGGTGCGCTTGGCCTTTGGACACGATACCGCAAGGATCCAAGAGCCGCCATTTCAGCCTACCAGCGGGCTCTCGCATTAGGTGGGTCGAAACCATTGCCGGAATTATTCAAAGCAGCCGATTTACCATTTGATTTTGGACCTACAACAGTCGAACCTTACGCCAAGGAGCTACACAATGTCTTGGCGCAGCGCTGACGCGATCTACTAACGCGAAGGAAGTCGCACGATGTCTAATAACGACGAACACGGAGAAACACTGTTAGGACGAGCAAGTCCTAGGAAACGTTTCTGGTAGCGATGCTTGAATTTATCGTTCAGCCGTTGGTAATAACTCTTGACGATATTGACCTGAGCCTAATCTCAGCCTTTATTGGACTCGCAGTGACGATTCCCGTGACCTATCTGATAGTTGATCGGGTAGTAGCAAGGCATGACAGGAAAAAGCTCGAACCTGTTGAGAAGCTAGCAAAAGAGAGATTGAGATCCAAGCTCGGGGTCGGTTTCCTCACCACATTTCTCATCACATTGGTGATCGACATTACATCCGCGGTGGGAGAGAAGAAGACCTTGTCAAAGGACGTCCTTTCTCTTCACATCGAAAAGTTGAAGGGAGCTCAGTCTGACCTAGAAATGCTCCTCGGTGTCTACAACAATGTTCTAGATGTTAAGACCACACATCTCACCAGTAGCATAATACTGTTCATCGAACACCTTCAAGAGGATTTTGAGTACCTCCAACAAATCTATCCCAAACCACCCACCAGGGTCCATGCATCCCACATAGAAGATGTGATTCTCAAAACCGTGAGGCTAACGAAAGAAGAACTGGAGACCCTTGGAACGGACAGCGTCCAGATTCGAGCCCTTGAAGAATGGCTGACCAATTACACAAAAACCAGAGTTACGCCTTCGGAACCTCGAGAGATAATAGAAGTCAGCGGGAAACACCAAATCGGCTGAAAACGGGGGCAAGCCACAGTTTGGCAAAGTTGGTCAAAATCGCGGAAAAAAGGGACCTCACCGAAGGATCCGGCAGAGTTGTGAATGTCGAAGGAAGAAGCATTGCACTATTTCGAGTCAAAGACGAGTACTTCGCCTTGGCGAACGTCTGTCTACACCGAGGAGGACCCCTAGGTGAAGGGAGTCTCAACGGTTCCACGATCACTTGCCCCTGGCATGGTTGGAAGTTTGACGTGCGGACGGGCTCATTCACCGTTATTCCAACCTTGAAAGTCACCACATACAAAGTCAGAGAGCAGAACGGTTCCGTAATGGTAGAAATCCCCTGAGCATGCCCAGGGTCATCCTGAGCTGCAAACATCCTTTCAAGCTGAAAACAGAGATTTTCCAAACTACCAATCGCCCTATATAAGGGACCTCCTTTTAAGGCGGGACAACTTTGGGCTCCAAAAAGTCGGTGTTGAAACGATTTGTCCGATAAAAACAGGGCTTTCATCAATATCGAGAACGTAGTTGCTTCTGCAACGCTAAAGCAGAGAATAGACCTCAACGCAATCGTCCGTGTCTTCCCTGGGGTCGAATACCGGCCAGAACAATTTCCAGGCCTGGTCTACCGCTTGAAGAAACCAAAAACCGCGACCCTGATTTTCAGCTCCGGAAAAATGGTATGTACCGGCGCAAAATCTGAACGCCAAGCGCGCCAGGCAGTGTTGAAAGTCGTCGACGAACTGAAAAGAGATGGAATCGTTATCCTAGGCAGGCCAGAAATAATGATACAGAACATTGTCGCATCGTGTGGACTAGGAGGCCACATCGACCTAGAAAAGGCGGTTTATGGTTTGAAGAAAACCATGTACGAACCAGAACAATTTCCAGGACTCATCTACAGAATGGATGAACCGAAAGTTGTGATTCTAGTCTTCGCAAGCGGCAAACTTGTTTGCACCGGAGCCAAGAAAGAAATTCAAGTGCACATCGCAGTAAACAAGCTTCAGGAAACCCTAGAGGCCAAGAATCTAATCCGCTACGAAGGCCCGGAAAAACCTCGCCTCCCACCACTTCCCACTAAACCATCCTAGTGGAAAGCGACGACCAAAGACCCCGCGTTGATGGCGGGCCCGCCGGGAATTGAACCCGGGACAGCCGGGTGTCCCTCTCCGAAGGCTAAAAGCCTCACCAGAACACTAACGCTGCTCTTCCGGTGCTCTACCTCTTCAGGATCCGCATTTCGGGATCTGGCTGAGCTACGGGCCCACAAGAAATTGAGTGGCCGTGAACCCTAGCTAAGCTTTTCCCAGCCTCCATGTCGGCAGCAAGAGCAAGACTATTCATTGAACCGAAGTGGTGACATACAGAGCTCTGATAGACGCCGGCCATCATTTCGATCATAGCTTCCCTCGGAACGATCTGATGGCTATCGGCCAAGCGGATTGCCTCAATCAATCGCTTTTTCAAATCAGATATGATTCGGACTTTCTCAATCTCGGCCCGCGAGAATCCACGGCGGATCAGAATATCGACCATTGGTCCTTCGGTAACGTCTGAATCAGTCGATACCAATGAAATCGTTTCCCGTTCATACGTCGGCAAACTTGCAAGGCCTCTCCTAATGACACGATTCGAATATTCCCGGATGAGTCCTTTGAACTTGCAACACTGCGAAGTAGGTGTCTCATGTCGCTGATTGAAATCGTCCGAATGAGCGAACTAAGTTGCCTCGTAATCTTGAGTGCAGTTTCCCTGTCTTGTTCGAGATGAACGACCAATATTCGATCTGCTGCCTTGCACGACAGATACAGCTTGAGTTTCTCCAACAATCGTATCCATGTCTGTGGAGCGCGAAAACCAGAAAGCTCGATTAGGACCCTTCCAAAACCAGTCTTCGGCAAGAAAGTCTGGAAACAAAGTGTGGTTTCCGCAATGCAAAGCCGGTTCATAGTCGTGTGAAACCCCATTGGCAATGAGATTCTCGGCAACTAGCAACTCGCTCAGAGACCGAACTTCATGCCACAGGATGTCTCGTAATTGTACGACCGAGCTTTGAGGAAGCGACCGCTCTGCAGATCATGATATGACTTCGGTTTCTTGCGCATTGCAGCGTGTCATTTCTTCAAAGAGATACTTCCTCCCATGACCTGTCCCCAATGAGCATTGCGGAAGCCAACAATCGAATTCGACCAAGTTGTATGGTCGAAGAGAGGAGCAGCTTTGCGAAGGACGGTGATCGGTAGCGTGTTGCGTTCATTGAGATAGGTCGTTCTCAGAACATTGTAACTCGATACTCCAATATCGGAGGCGAAACGTTCCGAATTCAGCCTCGACAATTGCTTTGCATGCATGAGAAACTCCTTTTGCTTTCCCTTGGCGAAGACCGCCCTGCATGTACTCATGAGTTCCGCTCCGGTCCAGAGGCCGACCCATGACCATAACTCTCGAAGATACGCGAAAGTAACCTGGCTGAGCTACGGGCCCTATTAGCACACCGTGAAACATGCGTTGAAAAAGAATTCGGGCAGTTTTCCTAACCGGCAACAACAGTAGAATTGTACTGGCCATCTGATCTCCAGTGCTGGCCATCAAAACTGGCCAAAGCTAGTTTCCGGACCGTAATGACAGGGCAGGGTTGTAAGCTCGCTGCTCATCTACTACCGTATTCTGGAGGCGTCCCAAGTTTTCGATCTTCGCCTCTATCCCATCTCCGGGTCTGAGGAGGTAGGGTTCCTTGTCTGGTTTCCTGTAAATTGCGACGCCTGAAGGAGTACCTGACGTTATGATGTCACCGGGTTCCAAGGTCATCGATGAGAAGAATTCAACTAGCTCTCGAACTTTGAACACCATTTTCTTGGTGCTTGACAGCTGACGAGTTTGGCCATTGACCCGGAGTTCCATCGCGAGGTTGTCCGGGTTTCCCGCCTGGTCTGGAGTTACAAGGCATGGACCCATGGGACCGAAGGTGTCGAAGTTCTTGCCGAGGTTACAGAATCCCCGTTTCATTTCCGCAAACTGAATATCTCTAGCACTTACGTCGTTGAACACGGAGAAGCCTGCCACGTACTCGAGGGCATCCTTTCTCGGAACATCCTTACACTCTTTCCCGATAACCGTGGCAAGCTCGACCTCATAATCGAGAAGCTTTACCCTCTTTGGATAGATTATTGGAGCCCGGTGACCAACAAGAGACGTGGGTGCCTTGAGAAAAGATATCGGAAAGGGCGGAAGCGAGCTGCTCCCTTCAGCTAAGTGGTCTGAAAAGTTCCCGCCCATGCAGATGATCTTGGTTGGATGTGCTATCGGCGGCAAGACGGTAACGAAGTCGAGGCTCCAATACCTCCTCTCGTTTTGTTTGTGCCCGTCCAAATTCTTCTTCGCAGAATATGCTGCTAGCTGGGCTTTGGATTCTGCCTTGGGGTCGCTAAGAAAGTCGAGAAGCGGTTCGGAGGAGGCCTTTGCCCCGGTTATCTCTGCGACATGGTTCGCGCCTACTATTACCCCAATTCTGTTCTCTCCCATTTTCTGCTGAAATCTAACTAGCCTCAAAGTAAGATCCCTAAGGTGTTTCGAGGAAAACATATCGTAATGTAAATGTTACAGCATGCGCTGGGACGTCGTAGCCCCGATCTCCCGATAGACCCTAGTGGTTATTGGTGTGACCGAGGACCTTCCGGTCACGATCTATTTGCTTGAGAAGAGATGTAACCTCTTCAATCTGTTTGCGTAAAACAATACCGTTCTGCCGAATCTTCTTTGCCGAAAGCAATCTGCATCAATCGGGAGAGTACCTCTGTTTAGACCGTAGAGAGGAGCGAAACTATTTCGCTTCCAGCTTATTCGTGGAGCGGTCTTGATGTACTGTTCCTTGGATCGATAGAGAGTCTTTTTTAGTCCGCCGAATCCTTCGGGTCGATGGTCGACCCTAGCAAATGGTAACTGTTGAGGAGTATCGGGTTGAGAGTGATACAATGGGAGAGGTCAAAGTCCCGAACTCCGCGTACTATGGAGCTCAGACCCAGAGGGCTGTCGAAAACTTCCCAATCTCGGGGATCCGCCTACCGAAAGAGTTCATACGAGCAATGGCTCTTGTCAAACTAGCTGCGGCGAGAACGAACATGCAACTCGGGCTCTTAGACCCGAAAAAAGGCGAAGCGATTGTATCGGCCGCCAAGGAGGTCATGGAGGGCTCACTCTATGAGCAGTTTGTGGTTGACGTCTTCCAGACCGGCAGCGGCACATCGACAAACATGAACACTAACGAGGTGATTGCAAACCGTGCTAACGAACTTCTCGGCGGAAAACGTGGAGACAAGAAGCTCATTCATCCAAACGACCACGTAAATATGTGCCAATCAACAAACGACGTCTTCCCTACCGCCATCCATGTCTCTTCAGCCGAAGCGATAGGGAGGAAACTAATTCCCGCTTTACAATCACTCGCCAAGGCGCTCGAACAAAAGACAATCGAGTTCGATGATGTCGTCAAGGCTGGGCGAACTCATCTTCAAGACGCAGTACCAGTGACACTCGGTCAGGAGTTCAGCGCCTTCGCCAGTATGATACGACACGGCATTAGACGAGCAGAGCTTGCCCGAGATGCGTTGTTAGAACTCCCGCTCGGTGGAACAGCGACCGGAACGGGTCTGAATGCCCACCCCAAGTACGCTGAGCTAGCAATAAAGGAGGTTAACAGACTTACTGGCTTCAACTTCAAGAAAGCTGAAAATATATTCGAATCGATGCAGGGAAAGGATGCGTGTGTAGAGGCTAGCGGTCTTCTGAAGACCATTGCCGCGAGTCTCATGAAAATCGCCAACGACCTCCGGCTGCTCAACTCCGGACCACGCACCGGGCTGGGAGAAATAGACATGCCTGCAACGGAGCCTGGGTCGAGCATAATGCCAGGAAAGGTCAACCCGGTCATCCCTGAAGCTGTCAACTTGGTCGCGGCTCAGGTCATAGGAAATGATGCGGCAATCACTGTCTGTGGCTCACTAGGCCAGCTCGAACTCAACATTATGATGCCGGTCATAGCATACGACCTTCTCCAGTCAATAGAAATTCTTGCAAACGGTTCTAGGATTCTGGCGGAGAAATGCGTCTCAGGAGTCACAGCAGACCGCGAAAGATGTTACGGTTATGCGGACAGGAGCTTGATGGTTGTAACCGCAATCACACCACATATCGGCTATGATAATGCGGCCAAGGTTGCCAAGAAAGCGATAGCCGAAAACAAATCGGTCCGACAGGTGATTCTAGAAGAGAAAATTCTCCCGAAGGAGAAACTTGACGAAATCCTCGACCTTAAGAAAATGACGAAGGGCGGAAGAGCCTAGCGCCTCCAGTCGCCTAGGCGTGAAAGCTCTTGATGGACACTCAGCAGATAATGCGGACCTCGCTGAAACTGGCTAACTTCAAAAGCGTCCCTGCAGACAGCGAGGTTCACGTTAAAGGACGACGGATCTGCAAAGTTCTCGTCGCGATAGACGTCGGAGTCGCCGAACTCCTTCTGGCCCGCAACCTGGGATGCGACGCTGTGATAGCCCACCACCCCGCGGGAGGCAAGGCTCGGATAGATGGCTACAAGGTATTCCTACGGCACATTGACCAGTTGAAAGAGGCCGGCGTGCCAGAAGACATAGCACGGAAAGCTGTTCAGCCCAAATTGCGGGTCCTAGAACTCCAGCATCATCCTGACAATTATGATCAAACGCCCAGTGCCGCCAAGAAGCTTCGAATGCCGCTGATGTCAATTCACAGCCCTTGTGATGAGATAGGTCGGAAGATGATTCAGAATGCTTTGAAAGGTGTCGACGAAAATTCGGCAGTGAAGGACGTTGTCTCAAGAATTGAGCGTTTTCCCGAATTTCGAAAAGCTGCGTCCAAGATCGAGGTACGGTTAGGCTCTCCCAGGAACAGAACAGGCAATATAGCAATCAGCCATGCTGCCTACACCAATGGGGGCCACGAGATTGCCAGGACATACTTCCAAAACGGAATAGGCACGCTGTCCTACATTCACATCGCGGAGCCGGATCTCACGAGGCTCGCAAACGAAGCGTCTGGCAACCTTGTCGTTCTAGGACATATCGCGAGTGACTGGCTTGGAATAAACGCGCTACTCCGCGAGCTTGAGAAGAAGGGTGTGGAACCGATCACGACCACTGATCTCAATTGACATCCTCAAACCAGCAATCATCAACCACCACCACAACGGCCAAACAAGTGTTTCCTGAACCAACGGTGGGAGCCCTGATTGTCGACCAACAGGGCAAGATCCTTTTTGCGAGATCTCACAAATGGTTTGACAAGTACACTCTCCCAGGTGGACATATCGAAGTTGGGGAGAGCATGGTTGACGCGGTGAGGAGGGAGGTCAAGGAGGAGGTCGGACTGGATGTGGAAGTGATGGAGATGCTTCTTGTGCAAGAGGCTATTTTCGCGCCTGAGTTCTACAAGAAAAAACATTTCATCTTCATAGACTTCTACTGCAAGTCCAAAGATCAACAGGTGAAACTCGACCAGAACGAAATACAGGATTACGTGTGGGTCTACCCTGGGGCAGCATACAACCTCAAACTAGACTCGTTCACCATGAAGACCCTAGATACGTATCTCAAGCGGGGTTACGGCTCGTTCCCAAGCGGAGGTCTAGGTTCCAGCCTTTCGACTCTAACCTATTCTCCAACTCGACAAGCGAATTCATCGTCACGTCGGCGTTTTCTTGTGAAAAATCGTTGTAGCGCGCGAACCCGGTTCGCACCAAGACCGTCCGTATTCCAAGCTTCTTTCCTGCCCTGACATCCCACCAGGAATCGCCGACAAGAAACGCGTCCTCGACCCGAAGCTTCAACCTATCCAAAGCCCTCATTACTAGCTGTTTTCTCTTATCAACGACCTCCTCCAGCGACTCCAATCCGCGTCCGGGGCCGAGATCCTCTCGGGTGAACAGCACGTCAACTACTGGGCTGACTCTCAATAGGTCCAGCTCTTCTTTTACCACGGACCTGGTGAACCGCATGGTGGCAATCCCCAGTTTGAACCCGTGGACTTTCAGCGCGGACAAGAGTTCGAGCGCACCGTTCTGAAGCCTCGCCTTGTCCACCGTATCACGGAACAGTTTTCGATAGGTCTCGTAGGCTTCATCGATTCGGGCACAATCATCGCGTGATAGTGCGGTTTCCAGCACCATTCGCGGCCCTGTGCCGATCTCGTAGGCGCGCTGGTAGTAGTTCTTGACAAGAAACTGTAGATCTATCGGTTTCGAGTGATGAGCGATGAGGGTTTGGTTGATGCAGTAGAACTCGCGGTCGTCGATCTGCGCGAGAGTTCCGTCCCAGTCGAAGATTGCGCCCTTCAACGTTCTCAGGCGAGAATTCGCGTCTGAATGTAACCATATGGCTTTCCTTGAGGTTACGAGCAACATATCCCGAAAGGGTCCGCAGTGTCTTTGAGATTAAGGACGAGCGTGCAATGGGTAGACTAAGCCCCGACTCCCCTCATGACACCAAGGGCGATCTCTTGCTGGCAATTGGAGTGGGATTCCTCATCAACCTGATCATTGGAGTCGCCCTGCCTGAGATAGGACCCTTTGTTGCAGGACTAGTCGCAGGTGTCATCATCAAACAGGGACCGTGGAAGGGGGCGCTTGCAGGTTTCTTTGCAGGGACCCTAGGCGGACTGGCGAGTATCGGACTCTGGGTCGCCACAAATCTTCTGAGCCTTCCAGGTGGTCTCTGGTCCGTCGCCTTCCAGACTGCGGTTGGGATTCTTACAGCTACCTACGCGATTCTCTCTTTGTCAGGTGGAATAATAGGCAGTGTTGTCGCGGTACAGCACTGGCCACGCTTGAGCTTGTTCTTGAAGCAACATAGGATCAGCTTCTCGTTGCCATTCCATCTTCACCAATCGACCGCGGTCGTGGCGAAGAAGCGTGAGGAATAGTAAATGACATTCACGGCTCAGCGCTTGTTGGACACGACTCCTAGATGGCTTAGCATAACTCTCGTCTCATCTTCCAGCGCTCTCCTCATCTCTGGGGTCGGGTTTGTTCTCAACCTCTTCGACCCCTTCAATATCACTCCCTTCACCCTGTTGCTCCATCTCATCTGGGCCATAGTGGTTTCGAGCTGGGTGCTCAACTTGAAAGTGAAACTTCCTCCAGAGAAGAAGGCCCTTTTGGCCATAGGCGTCGCGGTCGCGGTGGGGTCCATGTGGGGTGCAGTTCAACAATGGGCAGCATATCTTCAGGCTGGAATAGTCAACGACATTACACTTGTCGCTGGCGCAGTGGCTATGGACGCGGTCGGAGGACTGGTGGTCTATATCCTATACCATCTGAACATTCTAGGC
>VBBE01000110.1 GCA_005884605.1 Candidatus Bathyarchaeota archaeon | reverse complement strand
GTTGGCTCACTTTGACCTGGAGGGTTTCCGGGTTGACTTGGATAGTTGTGCCGTGAGGGCTGCTTCGCGGCAGATCGGACATTGACAGGTGGGGTCTTCACAGTTGTCGCAAGGGACTCGCAGAGATGATTCACGGGCGCGACAGGACATCAAGACGTTCTTCCCTACCAGCTTATCGATACAAAAAGAGATTGGTTGCTCCGCTCGTTCAACTAGGCTCAGAAGTCGTTGGTCAGCGGGTCCAGCTTTCTAGCATTGGTGATCTTTGCCGTTAGGATGAGAGAGCCGATCATCAAGATTGCTGAGAGTAAGAAGGGCGCGCCTGGGAGATTGAAGGGTGCTTGGCTTCCGATGAAGAATGCGAATATCAGTGTGAAGAGTGTGGGTCCGATGACACCTGTGAGTCCCATGAGGCTTCCGTTGATGCCTTGCAGTTGTCCTTGTTCGGATGGGCTTACTCGCCGAGTCATCAGGCCCTGCAACGCGGGTTGGACGAATCCGATGGGCGCGTAGAAGATTATTGCAATCATGAATAGAAGGCTGTTTGGTGCTAGGCCCCAGATCACGAATCCTAGTGTGCCGGAGACTATTCCGATTAGTAGGGCGATGCGCTCGCCAAACCTTGCGACGACGCGCCGGACGAGGAGACCTTGGACGATGATGTTGCAGGCGCCGACTATTGCGAGTGCTGTTCCGACTAGTGCGTATCCCCAGCCGTACCTGTAGGCCGCGTAGAGTACGTAGACGCTGGGGAGGACCTGGAAGGCGAGGAAGTTGAGGAAATTCACTGTGACAAAGCCTGCGAGCCCTCGTCGTGCGCGTATCATGGAGAGGGAGCCGATGGGGTTAGCTTTTCGAAACGAGACCGGGCTTCTGTGCGCGAGAGGAAGGGATTCTGGCAGCACAATCAGTCCGTAAGCGGCGCTTGCGAGCGAGAGTGCTGCTGCGCCCCAGAATGGGAAGCGTGGGCCAATTCCTGCGAGTAGTCCGCCGACGAGGGGTCCGATGATGAATCCTACGCCAAAGATGGAGCCTATCATTCCGTATGCGCCTGCCCGCTTTTCTCCTGGAACTGTATCTGCTACGTATGCGAAGCTTACGGTGAAGCTGGCACTTGTGATACCGCTGACTACTCGCCCGATGAAGAGCCAAGTGAGGTTGGGTGCGAGAGCCATGATGATGTAGTCGATTCCAAGGCCGAAGGCGGAGAGGATGAGGACTGGTCGTCGACCGTAGCGATCGGACAGTGCTCCTAGCAACGGAGCGAATAGGAACTGCATCAGCGCCCAGGTTGTCCCGAAGAGACCGAAGATTTCAGCCCCTCTTGCGGGGTCTCCTCCTACGAAGCTGACAACCAGACCGGGAAGGACGGGTATTATGATGCCGAATCCGAGGGTATCAAAGAGGACCGTGGCGAAGATGAACACCAGGGCAGCTCTGCTGGCTTGAGATCTCGTTGCTGTTTCTACGGTTGGAGGCTCTATGGACAGTTCCGTCACTTCGTGGACACTATTTTTGGTTGTTTGGGATTCGAAAGGGCATATGGGGCTACTTCTTCAAGTTGGTGAGATCGCAGAAAGTAACACCTGCTTGAAAAGGAGAGTTCTGCTTGAAATTTTGCTCCGCGTATGCATAACCCCAAACGGGACGGTAGTGGATGCGCCGGTTACAGGGGCCACGTCGCTCGCGACCGTTCAGCGCTCGCTTACACCTTATTAATCAAAAATAACTAGGCAAATCCAGCATTGCAAGTCATGACCGTGGTTGAAGGAAAAATCTCGAAAGCGAGAACCAAGGATTTCCTCTCTAGGTACGCTTCAGTGGGAGCCCAGTCTAAGCCACCCGGCTGGAAGAGGTCGATGCTTCTTCACGATCCAGACGAGGAAGGGCTGTACCGGATATCCACTCTCTGGGATAGCCGAGAAGCGCTTGAGCAGATGAGGAAGAATACCAAGGTTCCGTTTGCGGTCCAGATCTTTAGGACTCATGCTGCGCAGCCTAACGTGCGAATCTTCGAAGTACCCCTTGCCTTCGAAGCCTAACGAGAATAGAGGCATATCCATTGTGTCTATCGGACGGGCGTTTCAACGAGGTACAACCTAGTGTCAAGCTCTCGTCTCTAAGGTTCACAGGTTCTACAGCAGGCATTGTCGGTCTTCAGACCGTTGATTCAGTGGACGCGACGATCCTCGTCGACAACTCGATCGATATTCTCTTGCCCTCCACGGATCACGTTATTCGGGCCCCGTTGACTTGGGACTGGTCTAGGAGGCCGCAGTTGATTGCAGAACACGGCTACTCCCTGCTCTTCAACGTCCACAAGAGAGGCAGTGTGAAAACTATTCTCTACGATGCCGGGTTAAGCCCTGATATAATCACTCATAACCTAGCAGTTCTGGGTATCAAGCTTACTGATCTAGATACTATCGTCCTATCCCATGGTCATGCGGACCACCATGGCGGCCTATTCGGCATCGTCCACAGCCTCGGCAAGAAGAACCTTCCATTCGTCCTCCATCCGGACGCCTGGAAGAACCGGAAGATCAGGTTTCCATCTGGATCAGAGATGCACATGCCTCCCCCGGACCGTCGAGCACTCGAAAAAAACGATGTCCGGATAATCGACAGCCGAGCTCCAAGCCTACTCTTGTCGGACCAAGCTCTGGTTACAGGGCAAGTTGAAAGGGTCACTGATTACGAGAAAGGACTCCCCCTTCAATACGAAGAGAAAGACGACGATAGTTGGGAGCCTGATCCCTGGACGTGGGATGATCAGGGCATTGTTTTCAACGTCAACGGGAAAGGACTGGTCGTGGCGTCCAGCTGCAGCCATTCTGGCGCCGTCAACGTTCTCCGCAACGCCCAACGAGTAACAGGGGTAAAGAAGGTCCACGGCTTCATCGGTGGAATGCACCTGACCGGTGGAATCTTCGAAAAGATAATCCCACAAACAATCCAAGACGTAAAGACAATCCATCCGGACATCATCGTTCCCGGACACTGCACAGGCTGGAAGGCCACCCATCTAGTTAGTAATGAAATGCCCGAGGCCTACGTTCAAGGAAGCGTCGGAACCCAAATTCACTTCGGATAAACAGAGTTTCACCGATTCGCAATCACGTGCTCGCAATACGTATTGACGACCCGCTAGCCCTTTTAGCGAAAACCTGATCATATCGTATCCATGACAACTACTGGAGAAGAATCGGGACAACGCTCTGATCAGAAGCTGGATGATATTGTACGAGACGCGGACGAGTATTACAACAACCTTCGTCGGAAACATGTGAGCGACACGCGGTTAGATGTCGGGGTGGTGAGCCTTGTTGTCTGGTTTGCCTCCTTCGCTGGGGTTGGACTCAGCGCACTCGCTCTATACGGGAGAGATATCCGCTATGTCTTTGTCTCCTTTCTGGTTGCGATCGTGATTGCCACCGCGGCCGGGCTAGCAACGTACACGATCAGGCGGAGAAGGGGATTCAAGTTCGCAGAACTCGGTGTCCTGCTGAACAAGATGAAACAGGGAGGAGCCACATCCGAGGACGGGCTTCACCTGATGGACGCGGTTCGCCAGGCCTCGCTGGTGGCGAAGAAGAGGATGATGGATTCAGCATTCAAGTATGGAGTCGTAGCCTTCGCCATTGTCGCCCTGATAGGGCTAAACGCGGCTATTGGCGCGCTTGCCGGGGTCATCGTATATCTCTACTTCAGGTTCGAGGCATTCAGAGGGTACGATAAGGAAGAGAAGAGATACGAGGATTCAAAGAAAGAACTTCTCCAGAGCCTGTGATCGGGTTTGGAGCGCCCCGACCTTTACGTCCTCGCTCGCTTTCTCGACACACTCTACCAAAATGGGAAACGGATGAAGAAGACGAATCTGCAGAATAGGGTCGGTCTCAACTATCCACGGTTCATCGAATACCTAGAATGGATGGTTTCTCATAGCTTTGTGCAACCCGAGACAGATGAAGGCGGCGCGGAACTCTATTCACTTTCCCCCACAGGGCATTGACGCGCACCGACGTTTGGTCGCCTGGATTCGGGAAACTATGAAAGGAATGCGGATCTGACCTCTCTACACCTGACTCGGAGGTGGGTTCCAAGTTTCGAGATCTGGCTGGGATGGTTTTCCACGTCTTCTATCCCGCAGCGCATCTAACATGACAACAGCGATTACGAAGATCAAGAGGCCAACTATCGTCAGTTGTGACGGATCAATTACAGGTCTGGGGCTTGACGATGATGGCTCGGACCACACTGACACGTCGTATGCCAACTCGTGGGACATTGATGGGCTGGCGGTACCCGTTATGGTAACATTGTAGTCGCCTAGCCCGATGCCAACAGCGTCAACTTTGATCAACACTTGAGCAAACCTGAACGGGGTGATAGCTACGCGGGTCGTATTGAGGGATACTCTTGGTCCCATCAGAGGAACCGCCACTGCCAAGGTGATGTTTCCCCGGAAACCCCATGTACTAATTACTCCAAGGGTGTCAGTCCGCGAGGATCCCGCAAGCACCGGAAGGTTCTGCGTGCCGCTCAACTGAAAATCTGCTACATAGACTAGGGTCGTAATCCTCGCGGTCTGAGAACCTGTTCCGTCTGAGCCAGTCAATGTAACAGCATACTTGCCTTCTGGGGTTGACGCGCCCGCGGTCAAGTTGAGGATTGTAGTAGCGGGGACAGAGGGGGTTATTGATACGATGGATTTGGAGAGGGCTGTTGTGATTCCGGCGGGGGCACTCGGCGAGAGGTTCACTGTGCCAGAGAATCCGTTGACGCTTGATACCGTGATTGTGGTAGAGCCGGATTGAGTTCCGTGGACTATGATGGACAGCCACCAGTTCGGTGTAATTGCAAAGTTCGAGCCGGGCGGGGGCAGTACTGTGAGGGCGCCGTGCATTGTTTGGGGGTGGATTGCGCAATAGTACGCGTAGGTGCCTGGTGCAAAGTAGCCCAAGGTAGTCGAGCCAGTGTCCGCCACTGGGTCGATTGGATAGTCACGCTGACCATTCCCGTCGACATCCACGTAGAACTCGTGATTTACGCCATCCCCGCTTGAACTGGTCAGGTTGAAGAGTTCTCCATGCGGTATGGTTATAGTGGGATTTACTGTGCCATCCGGAGCTTTCCACCCGGAACCAGCGTATCCTGTTAGCGAGACCGACTGTGAGGTCCCATGTGCCTTCTGAATGGTAGCAATTTTCAAAGGCCCACTGGGGAATAACATTACCAGAAGGAGCATGATGATCGGTATGCTAGCGAATCTCAAGTTATCAGGAAAGTAACTCTTCGCCTGCTCCAGGGCCGAGCCTATGAATAAGAATTGTGCTTGTTTCACCGTGCTTTCCCTCGGATTATGTGCAGCCCGTCAGGCCGAAAAGAGGCAAGCCTCTAAGAACAAGTATTAACTGGTCAAGCATTTCAACGGCGAAAGATCTGAACAGGAACATCGAAGACGAATTCAACTAACAATCCTTCAATAGTTTTAGGGGTGATTGAATTATGGAAGATGTGAAAATAATCCTTTCAGCATCCCGGGTGGCTCTAATGTCGACTTATCTTCTGGGGGATGTGTTGCGAATTTACAGCGACTTTCAAGCAGGAAAACTAGGACGCGTACAAATAACTGGGAATCAGTGGTTGGGAGTTGCTGCGTTAATGGTGACTCCGATTGTCATGGCTTTCTCTCACTGACATTGAACTATCCTCTGAATCGCTGGGCAAACATCATCGTAGCCATAATCTTCTTTTGTTTCAATCTCATTGGATTGCCCAACTATCCTTCCGCTTACGACAAATTCCTGATAATTGTAGGACTCGGGTTTAATGTCCTCACAGTCTGGTATGCGTGGCAGTGGAGCGGCTAGCGGGCGTAAAAACGAGCAAGTGTTCGCGGTACGTGCTGACGACACGTTAGCTCTTTTGGTCACCTCTGTCGTGGCCGCGGTTGTTGTCGTTGACGTCTACATCGTCCTCCCCATCCTGGGACGGATTCGCCCCGTCAGGATACTCATCGTCGATTAGCGCGAATTACTCACAACGGGTGTCCTCGCTCCGGAGTGAGTAAAAGAGAGGGTCTCGTTTGAGCTCAAGTAGCGGGTGGCAAGCCATCGACCGCCTAAATAGTCATGGCCGGCATGAGAAAGTACTAGAGGAGATAGGTTTCGTTTTCCGCTTTAGATGAGACGGGGATCGATCGGGACTTTGTTGCATCGAATCTGAACCGGACAGTGACTCTAATCGGTTCGAACCTAGCGATATTCACTTTCGTGCTCGTCTTCCTCTTTCCACGTTACGCTTCCAACCAGTTGAATGGTGTTCTCTTTCAGGTGACGCTAACAACGACGTTGCTAGCAATCTTCCTCTTTGGCATCTCCGGTGTTTACTATCTCGAAGTGGTTGGCGTGGCGAAGACGAGTATTGCTAGAAAGAGGGTATTGGTTCAGAGAGGTGATTCGTTGTTCGTGGTGAGCTTGATGCTTGGGACCGCGATGCCAGCTCTCATTCTTTTCACACTCGGGATCACGGCCGTCGCCGTGATTGCCACTGGTCTATGGGCTCTCTACGTTGGCTTCATCATACAACAGGGTCGAAAACTGCGCATCAGCTGATGCGGAGACACTTAGGTAGTCTTTTAGAGCTGGGAATTGAGGAGGCGCAGCTCGTTTCGGCTTGATTAAGGTGATCCGAGTACGATGGCCGATCGGTGCCTCAAATTTCTACCTCCCCAAAGATGCCTCGCCAGAACGAGAATGCTAGAAAGGACTAATGCGATACCAAAAGTGTAGAGGACCGAGTCGAATAAGAATGCAGCGACATCAATCTGTGGTGGAGAGGCGGCCTGCTGAAGAAGGTTCTCGAAAGTCGAGACGGCTCCGCCCAAGGTTTCCGATAACCATGGCTGGGGATATCCATAGCGATGGATCTCGGCGTCGATTACGAGCTCTCTTGTATGAGATGACAATGATAGAACAGTAAGCGTACATCCGCCAAGGGCTGAAAGAAAGCCCACAGGAAGCCACGACAGCTCCTTGAGGAACATTGTACTCAATCCTATCTCCTTCTCGTTGTCCGTGCCGAGTGATAATACTACCCATTAGAACAGCCTGTTCGACTGCCGAAACGCTTGAACAAGGCAAGTGTGTGTGCCCGCAGCATTCGTTAACCAAAGACATCAGCAGAAAATCTGATGGCGGGGAGGACAAAGAACTTGAGCCGGAAGTTAGGAGTGGTAACTTGATGCTAGGAACGGCGAGAAAGACATGAAGTGGGCTACAATCATTGCCATTGGGATCTTATGTTCAGGACTGATAATGGTGGTAGCAGACTTTTTGGTGAAGAAACCACCGTGCATAGACACGTATCCTCCGAGAAGCTGTGCAGTGATCACTCCCTGGCTGATTGTCCTCGGGAGTACGGCCATAGTACTCGGAGCACTTTTGATCGTAAAAATTGGAACTCGAAGGGCGGGACATCTGTGAGGCGGGCTTGATCGCATGCGCGTGATGATCCCACTCCTCCATCGGTCTTTGTAACAAGAACTAACTTCATCCCGCATATTGGGCAGGTTCCAGGGAAGTCGATTTGACCTCTAGATACATAGGACAAGTGTAGATCGTTGGGTTAGAATTCATTTCGTGATGACTGGAATGTGCGGCAGGCCTATCGCTTTACAACTGCGACTCGATGACTATTCGATTCGCTGCCTATCGTCGCTTCCATAGAGAGAACTGACTGGGACAGCTGGCCTCTTGCTAAGGGTGGCTTGGCCAAGACTTTACATTTGTAAAGACGCGTAGTTTAGTTGTGGAGGAACATTAGGGTTTCATGGCTAAAGACCCGATCTGCGGCATGTTCGTAGAAGAGGGTCCGCATGCCCTTACCGCCACTCTTCACGGGTCACAATATTTCTTTTGCAGCGAAGGCTGCCTAGTCCAGTTCCAGGCTCCGGAAAAGGCCTTTGCCCGGCTGAAGCGACTCGTCGTAATCGGGACGGTGTTGACCGTTCCCATTGCTACTCTAACCTACCTTCCCATCCTTCTGCAGAGGGACATCAACAACCTTGTCATGTTTCTCCTCTCGATCCCGGTCCAGTTCGTGGTGGGATTCAGATTCTACCGCGGCTCTTACGACGCCCTTCGGTCACGAGTCGGGAACATGGACTTGCTCATCGCTATGGGAACGTCGGCGGCGTGGGCGTACAGCGTTATAGTGACGTTCTTCCCAGCATTCTTTCCGAGTAACGGGACATACTTCGAAACATCAGCGATCATCATCACACTGATACTGACCGGAAACCTTCTCGAACACCTGACCAAGCAACGAGCCTCGGAGTCAGTTCGGAAACTACTAGAACTCCAGCCCATAATGGCCAGGGTCCTTCGAGACGGTAGCGAGGTTGAGATTCCTATCGAGGACGTTCGAGTTGACGACGTGTTTGTGGTCAGACCCGGCGAGCGAGTCCCCGTTGACGGGGTCGTAGTAGAAGGAGGCTCTGCCCTAGACGAGTCGCCGCAGATCGGGTCTTTAGCCATGAAACCCTAATGTTCCTCCACAACTAAACTACGCGTCTTTACAAATGTAAAGTCTTGGCCAAGCCACCCTTAGCAAGAGGCCAGCTGTCCCAGTCAGTTCTCTCTATGGAAGCGACGATAGGCAGCGAATCGAATAGTCATCGAGTCGCAGTTGTAAAGCGATAGGCCTGCCGCACTTTTGGTAGGGGCAGGTAAGGGAGCTGAGAGCGGGATCCTCATCAAGGGAGGAGAGAATCTAGAGGAAGCTCACAAAGTCGACACGATAGTGTTTGACAAGACGGGAACCCTTACCAAAGGTGAGCCATCTGTCACAGACGTTGTTTCAGTAAACGGGGAATCAGCGAAGTCCATATTGCACTTCGCCGGGTCTGCTGAGCTGGGAAGCGAACACCCCCTGGCGCAGGCGGTTGTTAGAGAAGCCAAGAAGCTGAGGTCGGAGCTGTCGTCTCCTTCGAATTTCGAGGCCATTCCAGGCTTCGGTGTCAGAGCAGATGTGGATGGCCGCAGGGTCCTATTAGGCAACGCTGACCTGATGAGAAATTTCTCAGTCCCAGTCGAAAGAATTTCCGAACAGCTAGAGCGGTTGCAAAGCGTGGGAAAGACGGCTGTATTTTTGGCGGTTGATGGAGAACCGTGGGCGATTCTGGGGCTCGCGGACACGTTGAAGGAGACCTCAACGACCGCGATTAGGAGCTTGAAGTCAATGGGGCTCAACGTGATAATGCTTACGGGCGATAATGAAAGGACTGCCAAAGCAATTGCTTCAAGCCTTAACCTAGATCAAATCATATCAAATGTCCGCCCTGACGAGAAGGAGAAGGTGATCGAGAAGTTGCAAGCTGAGGGCAAGAGAGTGGCTATGGTTGGAGATGGGATCAACGATGCTCCCGCCTTGGCCAAGGCCGACGTCGGAATTGCAATCGGAAGCGGGACAGATGTGGCGAAGGAGACTGGAGGGATAATTCTGATCAAGGATGACCTCAGGGACGTGGCCACGGCGTTACAGCTGAGCAAGGCTACTGTGAGAAAGATCAAACAGAACCTACTCTGGGCCTTCCTCTACAATGTCGCTCTAATCCCGATAGCTGCGGGGATCCTGGTGCCCTTACTGGGTCCGGGAATCTATAACGTGCTCCCGCTCCTCGCTGGAGCGGCGATGGCGTTCAGCTCGGTAACTGTCGTCTCGAACTCGCTACTGCTGCGGAGATTCACGCCGAAAATCTAGGAGGTGGACAAATGCAAAAAGATCCAGTGTGTGGCATGATGGTGGACGAGAAGAAAACGAAGCTTACCTCGAAACACGGGGACAAGATCTTCTACTTCTGCTCAGCATCCTGTAAGACCACGTTCGACAAAGACTCGCACCGATACGGACACCAATAGTAAGCGCTCTAGCACACGGAACAGAACCGAGCCCGATTAGGCAATACACGCCAGTGGTGGAGGGATTGAGATTCCAATTCCGAACAGGGCATAACCGTTGACTCACAAGCAGTCCCAAGAATCGACGTACCCGAGGCTCCTTGGCATGGAACGTCCACCTGTCGTGGTATCACAGGGGCCAAGAAGAAGTCTGCGAGGAGAACCAGCCCGGCTGCGAGAAGTTTGCCATTCTTCATTTTCCTTGTTCTTCTAGACAGCAAATCAACTAGTAACACGGTTTTGCGGGCTTTGTCATACCGAACAACTATCGAGTTGCCAGTCTTGTTCTCAAGGGAAACTTCCCCTACTGACACGGCTTTGCCGGGAGAGACCCTAACGTTCTCCATACAATCTCGGCCTTTCAACAAGACGGGGTTTTTATCGTCTTCCCCTCCCTAACCTACAGCCAAGACCTGAGTGACTCTTGAGGACGATCGCCGGGAACCTTTCTAATCAGCGACTACGGAAGAGCATCACCCGTATTTTGCGAGACAGCGAACTCTGCTCGATGGCTACACTGGACCCACGGAACCGGCCACACATCAACACAGCATATTTCTGTTACAGAGGCCTTGACGATCTAGAAATATTCTTCCTGTCGGACATTAAGTCTAGTCACTGCAGGAACTTGTCGAGGGATCCATCTATGGCAATGACGATCTTCCGGACCAACCAGCCTTGGGACGCTCCCGGCCGTGGAATACAACTATTCGGTACGTGCTCCCAAACAGAAGGAAAATTGGCCCTGAAGGCGGAACAGGTGTACGCGAAGCGGTTTCCTCCCTATGCGAAGTGGATGTCCAGTACGAAAAAAGGCGAGAAAAAACTGGCAGAACAGTTGAGATCCTACAGGTTCTGCCGATTCCTACCACGGCAACTGAAAGTATTGGACGAAGAAGAATATGGAGGAGCAGTATTCGTCATGGTGACCATCAAGCGAAGAAATCCCGCGTCAAAGACCGAATAAGCTTCTCCTAGGGCTTAGATCAAGAGTATTGGCCCGCTTTTCTTGCCACGTTTTCTTGACCCACTCGGTTAGAGTCTGACTGGGTCACGCCGCGCAAGATATACGAAACTGTGAGGAGTCTGGTATCATCATGTTCACAGTTGAAGACCGTGATCGTGTTCGCAACCGCCTTGTTCAAATGAGCCGTGCGGACCCTCGACTGGTCGCGGGCGCACTGATCGGGTCGACGGCGGGAGGTGGCGGCGACAGATGGTCCGACTTGGACCTCACTTTTGGGCTGGCTGACGGCGCGGCAATAGATGATGTTCTTGCTGATTGGACAGCTCGTCTTGTGAACGAGTTCGACGCCGTCCACATATTTGACCTCCCGCATCTGTCGACGATCTACAGAGTCTTCCTCTTGCCCAACAGCCTTCAGGTGGATTTGTCGTTCACCCTGGGAAACAAG
>VBBE01000109.1 GCA_005884605.1 Candidatus Bathyarchaeota archaeon | reverse complement strand
CATACGATCCTGGAAGCTCTACGCGTCCCTAATACTCGGCATGATGCTCGCAGCCACATTTTTCGGCGGTATCAACGTCGGGGCAGACACCATCGGGAAACAAGCTCTCGACGCTCAGCTCGCCAACACCCCCGTTGACATCTCACTCAGCCCAGTATCAGGTGGAATATCGGTACCTCGCACATCATTCGACAACGTCGTCCAAAGAGTCCAAGCGGTCAGCGGAGTCGTCTCTGCAGAACCCGTGGGAAGCGTCACTGAACAGTTCTATCCGAACAACGGCTCAATTCCATACATCAAAGCCATTCAGGACAACTCTGTACTATTCCAGCACCTCGCGCTGGTGAGTGGTCGGAAAACGCTTCATGCTAATGAATCCGTCATCAACGCTGGCTCGCAGTATGCACAGAACTACAAGCCAGGCGAGACGGTCAAGTACAGTCTTGGGCAATCCGGACGCAAGTACAACGTGACTCTAACAGTAGTCGGCGAAGTACAACTTGACACGACCGCTGTCAACACTCTCGGCGTCAGCCCCTATTATTACACACCTTCCGGGTCGTCATCACTGCCTGCAAGTACGTTCATCACAAGTTGGGACCAAACCTTCGCCCCCATAGTGGATTGGTTCTACAGCCAAACCGGATTCAAGGACTACTCAATTACGGCTACGGTGAACGTCTACCTTGATCGAGCGAAGCTTCTAAGCGCATTCAATGTTGAGAGCAGCATCACACAGGTTCAACAGATCGACGACCAAGTATCGAATATTGCCGCGCTTAACGGGTTTAACTCGAACCCGAACCTAGCCTATCCTCTGCAACAGTTCTCCTCCAGCATATTCATGCTCAGGCTCGAATTCACAATCTTCTCGATCCCAGTCTTCTTCGTAGCCTGGTTCGTCGGCAGAACCGTTTCCCAAGCATCCTTCAACCTCCGCCGAAGAGAAATCGGACTACTCATGACCAAAGGCTTCTCCCAGACCCAGCTGTTTAGACACTTCCTCGTCGAAGCCCTCCTAGTCGGACTGATAGGAGGAGGTCTGGGACTCGCCGCGGCCGTACTGCTAAACCCGTACTTTGTCCAGATCCTCAGCGGCAGCTATCAAAGCGGAGCGTTTCTCAGCCAGGACACCGCCGTCGCCACGATAATCTTCACTCTCGCTCTTACCGTTCTTGCAATCTATTCTCCCGCCCGTGCGGCTGCGACGATGGACCCTGCGAAGGCCTTGAGGGAATACGTCTACCTTGAAGACACGCGCCCATCCAAGAAACGAGGCGCAATAATCGCCTTCTCCCTCGGCCTCTACAAGATCATCCTCCTTCTCCTCGGCGTAAACTTCCAGAACATCGGCCGTTATCTCTTCGGAGTAAACTTCCTTCTCGCAATTGTTCTGATAATCATGGCAGTCCTAGATTACGGGCTGAACATCATCGGCCCATTTCTCTTCCTCTACGGGGCCACTCAACTGTCAACGGGTCTAGCAATCCGTTTCCACAAAGCGTTCGCCTCCATATCAAAACGATTGGTAGGAGATATCGCATCTCTTGCGTCAAAGAGCGTATTCCGAAACCCTCGGCGTGTCACCGCCCTGGTCTTCCTCGTGGCCCTGATTGCTGGATATTCCATCTGGGTGATAGGCGACCTCGCCAGCCAACAGGACTACAGTATTCGACAGGCGGAGATCCAAGTAGGATCGGACCTCCGTGTTTCACAGCAGTTTGGCAATCTCAACATCAGCTATGCAACTCTAGTAGCCAGCCAGTTGCGCGGCTGGAGCAACATCACTGGAGCTACTCCAGAGTTTGACACAATCGTCAGCCTCTCATCTCGCTTGAGCCTCCAAGTCAAGGCCATAGACCCGACAACATGGAGGCAGGGAGCATACTACGAAGCTGACTGGTTCACCGGAAACATTGATACAGTTTTTCAAAACCTGAAGGATAACAGCCAGGCTATCGTACTTGACAGGGGCGTTGCATCGTACTACAATATTCTACAGGGCGGGACAGTAAGCGTAAACCAGACTGTGAATCTTACTGTGATCAGCTTCTTCGGCCCAGATTACTCCCAACAGTCCTCAGGCCAACCCTTTGGTTTCTCCTATTTTCAGCCTGAGGGATGGTCGTTTATCCCATCGAGCTTCGTCACTCAGAACCCGAAGCTCTTCTCCGGGACGAGTTTTATCTTAGTCAAAGCCGGGCTCGGAGTCTCATTTGCCGATCTCGCGAGCTCAATACGGAGAGCCTATCCATCCCTTGTAGTCAGCACGACACAAGACTACACGCCAGGAACTGGACCTGTTGTTTCCAACGGAGTCCAAGCGAGCGTTCAAAGTGCAGGAGCAGTGATCTCCAATGGGACCCAGAACGTTCTGCGGCTCGGAACAGTTTTCGCCGGGCTGGCTGCATCTATTGGAGTCGGAGCGGTCGCCTACACCGGCTTCAAGGAGAGGGAGAAGGAGACTACAATGTTGGCTGTGAGAGGGCTGTCGTATAAGCAGATGCTCGGACTACTGGTCACGGAAGTCCTGCCGCTAGTGATCTTTGCGCTGATACTGGCAACAGCAGTTGGACTGATCACTGTCCGTGGGGACAGCCTCGCTCAGAATTCTCTGACCCCGAACTATTCGAGCCTCCTCGCTCCACGCAGAGTCGTCTTCCCGCTATGGGCCTCGGAGAATATCCTTGCAATAATCGGTCTGTTGTTCCTCGGCGTTTTTCTGCCCGCGATAACCGCAGCACGGAAAGACCTTTCAAAGATGAGCAGGACGGTAAGATTCGCATGACTGCCGTACCAGTTGTGGTAGACTCCCTCGTCAAAGCCTACAAGCTCGGCAGAGTGGAGGTACAGGCGCTCCGCGGGATCAATCTCAAAGTCGAAGCAGGCGGCATGGTCTCGATAATAGGACCGAGCGGCAGCGGGAAGACCACTCTGCTAAATATTCTCGGGGGGCTTGACAGAGCCACCGCGGGAAACGTCCATGTTGGCAACACCGTGCTAACAGACCTAGACCCCGCGCGGTTGGTCTACTACCGTCGCCAGGTCGTCGGTCACGTCTTCCAGACCCTCAACCTGATTCCAACACTCACGGCGGCGGAAAACGTGGAGCTTCCAATGATGGCTATGGGAACGCCGGGCGGAACTCGCTCAGCCAGAACCAAGGACCTCCTAGGCATCGTGGGCCTCGCAGATAGACGTGATCACAAGCCGGATGAACTTAGCGGTGGAGAACAGCAACGAGTAGCAATAGCCGCGGCTCTAGCCAACGATCCTCCTCTGCTCCTAGCAGACGAGCCGACGGGCGAACTTGACAGTGTGAACGCGAAGATGGTGACAGACTTCCTAGTCAAGATAAACCGTGAGCTGGGGAAGACGCTGATAATGGTCACACATGACCAGAATGTTGCAAAGACAGCGAATAACATCATGCGGATAGAGGATGGAACCATCAAATCGTCCCTTACTCCCAGCCAGATCGCTTCACAGGACACCTCAAGCTCGTACCTGGATCAGCTGCGCCATCGCATGTCAGAGCTTGAGAGACAAATGAAACAGTTGGACGAGGATTTCAAGTCAGGCAAGGTTTCAGGGGACGAGTATGCTGACCAACGGGTCCGGCTGCGACAGGTGAAGGCAGGGCTCCAGGACGAGCTTCAGAGGCAGGGAGTAATCGGGTAGCTCCGGACCTGGAAAAAGCATTTTATACGCAAAACCCACCTGTCTCTCTTGAGGACTTGTCAGCAAAATGTGTAGCACGTGCGCGAAGCACAACCCGGGAAAGAAGAAAAAATCCAAGATGTGAACGAGCCGGCCTAGAACCGTAGGCGATAGTCCTTGCTTTTTCTTGCTGGAGGTCGAATAGCCAGTGACCAGCTCAGTTCTATCTGCGTCAGACTCAGTTGCCAAATTCAAGTTCAGACGAACCCTAGAACAACTGGCACGGAAAGAAGGCCGGGGAACAGAACTCATCAGCCTATACGTTCCCCCGGACCGTAGAATACACGAAGTCCTCGGTCAGCTCCGGGAAGAAGCAGGGACAGCATCCAACATCAAATCACGCACAACCCGCCAAGCGGTCCAAGACTCCATCGAACGGGTCATGCAGCGGTTGCGATTGTTCAAAGAACCGCCCCCTACCGGCCTAGTGATCTTTGCAGGGATGATCCCTCAGAATGGTCTTGGGAGTGAACGGATGGAGATCTACGTGTTAACCCCTCCTGAGGCAATTACAGTCGGGTTCTACAGGTGCGATGCGCGTTTCCACGTTGAGCCCCTCTTAGCTCTCGTTGTCGAGAAGGATACCTACGGAATAATCGTCATTGACGGGACTGAAGCGGTTGTTGCAACCCTCAAAGGACGGAGGGTCGAGATCGTCAAAAGCTTCACCTCAGGAATACCCGGAAAGAGCCGTGCCGGTGGACAATCAGCTAGACGTTTCGAACGTATCCGCGAACAGGTCGCCAACGACTACTACAAACGCGTTGGTCAGCACTTCAACGAGATCATGCTTGCCATACCGGATCTCAAAGGAATCATCATCGGTGGACCGGGACCTACAAAATATGTCTGGTCCGAGGGAGAATACTTGCAGTACACGCTCAAGAACAAAGTGCTCTCGGTCGTCGATACAAGCTACACCAGCGAGGCAGGCGTCGAGGAGGTCGTTGAGAAGAGCAGCGAGATACTGAAAGGAGTTCGGTACAAGGAGGAGAAGCAGATGGTCCAGAAATTCCTCTACGAGCTAGGCCACGAAACCGGCAAAGGAGTCTTCGGAGAGTTACAGGTCCAGAAATACTTGGAAAAAGGCGTTGTCGATACATTGCTGATCTCAGAGAAACTAGAAGGTCAGCGACTCGTCCTAAAATGCAAAAACTGCGGCAATCTAGAAGAGTTCCGCGGGACAAGGTATGAGGCTCACGCGGTCAAGAGCGAGCTTCCCACGCGACCATGCAAGAAGTGCGGCAAACCAAATCTCGAAGTCGTTGAGGACAGCGATATCATCGACAGCTTCCTGGACTACGCAGAGAAAGGCGGAAGCAAAGTTGAGGTCGTATCAGAGGAGACCGAGGAGGGACGAATGCTACGGGACGCGTTCGGAAAGGTCGTGGCAGTCCTACGCTACCCTGCCAACTAGTTCGAGCAACTACCTATGGCGCGGGCAAAAGCGATATTCTTCGATCTTGGAGAGACCCTCGTAACGCAAAACATCGAAGACAACCTAGTCACGATGAAGGCCCTAGAAAAGATCAGCAAGATCTTACCACGAGGAAAGTCCCCATCCGAACTCTTCTCGATCTATAAGCAAGGCTACAAGGTAAACGAGCGTTTTCGCACCAAACATCACGTTGAGATTCCGATACAGGCGTGGATAGTACAACTCCTAAGACGGGCACTTGGCCATGAACCTGGGGACAGTTTGGTCGAGGATGCAATCAAGATCATCGTCTCCGCCAGGGCCGAAAACGCGGTCGTTTTCCCCGATTCGAAGCCTCTCTTGGAGAAGCTTTCGAAACGAAGGATCAAGCTTGGAATAATATCGAATGTATCATCTCATGATGTTGCAGTAGAGATCCTTCGCAGAGTACGGCTGCTAGAACACTTTGACAAAGTCGTCACCTCGGCTTTTGTTGGAATCCGTAAGCCTGACCCTGGAATCTTTCTCTACGCGCTCATGCAGTTTAAGCTGCTTCCACGGGAAGCTGTCATTGTGGGCGATTCAGAGAGACATGATATCTGGGGGGGCAGGATCACCGGCATGAAGACGGTTCTGGTCTCGAAGAGACCCATGGTTGACAGTATTGCCGATTATCGATTTTTGAGTCTGGCGGAGGCATCAGTGACCCTGGCGTCTCTATAGGAAACTTGCAAGGAGCATTCCCGCGACCCCGAGTAGCAAGGAAAACGGGAGACCGGGAAACATCTCGTATTTTGAGAGGGCTTTGAATCCAAGGAAGGTTCCGGCGAGTATCCCGATCGCGGCACCAAAGAATGAGAGAACTCCACCGAAGTATACAAGTGCTGTTGTTGCGACTAGTGAATAGAAGACCATGTCTCCCATCCCGATTGTCAAATCCCCATATGTAAAAACTGCGCCAGGAAGATCGCCTTCTCCAATTGTCTTCGCTAGAGCTCCGACAGGACCGCGGAACACTGCAACAATGTCGTAGATCACAAGGGCGCCAACGAGGACGAGCGCAGTCACCGGTCCTATCGAATAGCCCAAAAAGATCCCAGTCAACGCACCAATTAGTGTCACCCCGATTAGCTGATATTTTCTTGCTTTCCCGAATATTGTAAGACCAATCGCCCCCGCTGTTCCGAGCGAAACGCCTAGGAGGATAATGGTGGCTATCGGGTCCGACGGAGAGTTCGGAATCAGGAAAAAGATCGAGGACGCGTACCAGAACGCAACAGCAAACGACACTACGAGGACCGCAGCTCTGATGAGCGAGCGGATGAACCCCATCTTGCCTCTTCTGATCATGAGAAGCATTGCTGTCGCACTTGCTCCAAGAGCGATTACGAAGATGAACGCGTTGAGACTCGCCGAGCCTAGACTATCGCCCTGGAAAGGCGTTACTTGGGCTTGAGGAACGATCTGGTTTGAGATCGGATATCCAAGAATGCCCGTTACAGCGAGGCTGAGAATTACAGGGTAGAGATGGCCTGGGCGGGGATTGAAGGCCTTGTGTTCTTCCTCTGCCATGGAGCGCTAAATCTCGATAACGTCCCCGGTTTTCGGGGCCTTCGCGTCCAGTCCTTGTTCTTTGGAGGCCCACTCGGCAAGTTTCTTGCAGTTTCCTTCCGCGCCGTGCACGATGAACACCTTCGTCTTCTTATCGAGATCCGACAGCGTCAATTCTAGTTCTCGTCTGCCTCCGTGGGATGAGAAGTCGAACCTCTCTACTCTCGCATCCACCGGTCGAGCTTTGCCGTGGATAACGAACTTCTTCCGCTCCAAGAGGATCCTGCCAGGGCTACCTGGTACCTGGAAGCTGACCATGAACACCGCATTCTGTTTCTTCGCCGCAACATTCTCCATGTAGAAAACGGACGCGCCGCCCTTCAACATCCCTGCAGGCGATATTATCACACCCGCAGTTTTTGCAGCCCTCCTTCGATCGTTCCATCCGTCGACCCAGTGAGCCATCTTGCTAGCCCGTTCAAAAACTGAAGAGTCTCTTAGCGATGAGGGATACTTCAGGAGCATCTCCATTGCATCGAGGGCCATTCCATCTACGAAAACCGGATGCTCGAAGTGGTAGGCTGAGAGTACCGAGAGTAGTTCTTGGGATCGGCCGACACCGAAGGCCGGGACGAGAACTGTTCCGCCTCCCTCAACTACTTCTGTTACTTTTTCGACAAACTCTTTTTCGAGTCCATCCCGCATCGGGTGGTCTTCTGTGGCGTAGGTTCCTTCGATGATGATTGCGTCCAAGTCCTTGTAGTTGCTAGGGTCTGCGCCGTCGACGAGCCTTGTCGGCTGACGGTTGAAGTCACCCGTGTACAGTAGCCGTTTGCCTTCGGAGGTGATCAATGCCTGAGCGCTGCCCGGTATGTGGCCGGCATTTACTAGAGTTAGAGACGCGTCTCCGACATCGATCGACTGGTGATACTGAAGTTCACGCTGATGCTTCAGCATCGTCTGGAGGTCCATGAACTCGTATGGTGCGTAGTAACCGCTGAGTTTGAGGAAGTCTTTGATGATCAGACCGGTAAGCGTGAAAGTTGGTTGTACTCCATAGAGA
>VBBE01000108.1 GCA_005884605.1 Candidatus Bathyarchaeota archaeon | reverse complement strand
TAAAAACGTTTTCAGGCGAGGATGGAGAGTCCATCCACGCTGGGCAAGATCTCTTCGATCATTCCTATTCGCGCCGAGAGTTCTAGACGGTCTCGTCAGTGATTGGAAGTGTTAACGATAGGAAGAGACCGGTCTTGTCCGAGCCCTATTGTTCCTACTTTGTTCGGGTATTTCCGTGGACCTATAGCTACGGTTGTAAACCCTAATCGACGAAGTTCTTTCTCAACTTGGTTCTTTAAACCGTCCTGATGAAATAGGGGTAGCTCTTCTTGGCATACTTCGATTGTCGCGACTGTTCCATGATGCCTGACTCTTATGTCTCGGGCGCCGCTCAAACGTTTGACAATTGATTCTGCTTCTCCGACCTGAGACAGCTTCTGAACCGTGATCTCGTCGCCGTGTGGTATCCGGGATGAGAGACACGGCATGGCTGGTTTGTCCCACACATCAAGCCCGAGAAGTCGAGCAGTTTCTCGCACCTCTTTCTTAGAGAAGCCTGCTTCTGCGAGAGGGCTTCTTACACCAGCCTCCCGGGCGGCAAGAAGCCCCGGCCTAGTGTCACCGAGATCGTCGAGTTGGGTGCCATCAAGTACCGCCTCAAAACTGGACATGTCAGCTTGGCGTCGCAATTCGCGATAGAGCGTGTCCTTGCAGTAATAGCACCTGTTAGAGGGATTCGCTTTGTAATTAGCGTTTTGCACCTCATCGGTTCTCACGATAATGTGCCGGATCCCGATTTGCGTCGCAGTTTTCTGGGCGATTTCCATTTCCCCGGGTGCGAGAGATTCGGAGAGGGCAGTCACTGCGACAACGCGATCCCCTAATGCCCTCCGTGCGAGGGCAGCGACGAGGGAGCTGTCCACTCCTGCGGATAAGGCAACGACAGCCCCGTTGAATTGGCTGATGATATGAACTACCTTCTCCATCTTCACCTGCAATCCCGTTCTCACAGGGCTAAGCAACATATTCAAGACACTCCGCTCGTGGCAATTAAAACAGTTTACACGCAATAAGGAGTAATCGATTTGTCTTCACTGGAGAAATTTGAACGAAGTCGAAAGCGATTCGAGAGGAAGAATAGACTCTTTGCTATTGCGAGCTTATCTCGGTTTGCGAAACTCGACATTGGCCGGGAGAAGCGCAAGGGCATTCCCGAGGTCATTCTGGCAGAGGGCAAACTGGCTAGCGATGTGGCGAAGATCGCCCAGGCAATGCTCAGACGAACTGGTCGTGCCATCATAAGTCGCTCGAGTAGTTACCAAGTCAAAGCCGTTAGATCCATCATCGGAAAAGAGTCCAAGGTTGAATATTTTTCACGCTCTCGAATGATCGTGGTAAGGTCGGCGAGCTACAAGCTTCGGCGGAGTGGAGGCAGAGTGGGGATATTGACTGCGGGGACTTCTGACATACCAGTTGCTGAGGAAGCTGAGGTTATGGCTCGAGAGATGGGTTGCGAGACTAGATCTTTCTATGATGTGGGCGTCGCGGGGATTCATCGCTTGTTCGAGCCCGTCCGCGATCTTCTGAAATGGGAGGCCGATGTCATCCTTGTGGTTGCGGGTCGTGAAGGGGCTCTCCCCACAGTCGTTGCGGGAATTGTGGATGTCCCAGTCATAGGGGTCCCCACGTCTAGAAGCTACGGGTTTGGAGAAAAAGGGCTCGCGGCGCTAGCCGCTATGCTGCAATCATGTTCTCTAGGAATGGCCGTGGTCAATATCGACGGAGGAGTTGGTGCCGGAGCTGTCGCGGCGCTGGTTGCAAATCGCGTTGGTGAATACAGGACCAGGAGAGCCTAGCGCCCTCAGCTAGGAGCGGTGGAACTTTGGGCGTGGATCTGGGGGACATAATTTCTCGATCCAAGATTTCCCTTGATGAATTTGCGGGGAAGACTTTCGCGGTCGATGCCTACAACGCGCTGTACCAGTTTCTCGCAATAATTCGAGGGCCTACTGGCGAGCCCTTGATGGACCGGCAGAGTAGAGTTACGAGTCACTTGAGCGGGCTCCTTTACCGAACGACGAACTTGGCAGAGAGAGGCATCAAACTCGTCTATGTTTTTGATGGAAAGCCCCCGAGTCTCAAAGACACGGAGATCAAGCGACGGCAGGTCATCAAAGTCGAGGCCACAACAAAGTACGTGTCTGCACTCTCAACTGGAAAATTTGAGGAAGCAAAGCGGTACGCTCAGGCAACGTCTAGCCTCAAGGATTTGATGATTGATGATGCTCACAGGCTTCTCAGGTACCTAGGGGTCCCGATCGTCCAAGCCCCATCTGAAGGAGAAGCCCAGGCCGCCTACATGGCAGCCCGCGAGGATGTATGGGCTGCAGTCAGCCAAGATTACGATTCTCTCTTATTCGGAGCTCGGAGGCTTGTCCGGAATCTAGCAATAAGCGGAAAGAGAAAGCTGCCTATGCGAGAGGCTTATGTGCAGGTAGAGCCGGAACTAGTAGACCTGGCATCAACATTGCAGGCTCTACAGCTTTCGCGGGAACAACTTGTAGACTTGGGTATTCTAATCGGCACGGATTTCAACCCAGAAGGTTTCAAGGGCATAGGACCTAAGACTGCGCTAAAGCTGGTCAAGGAATACGGCGGGATCGAGAGAATTGCCGAAGTGAATAAGGAGGTGGTTCCGCCGCCCGAGTTGGACAGGATAAGGGAGATATTTCTGAAGCCGGCCGTCACCTCGAACTACACTTTGGAGTGGCGAGAGTCTGATGTGGAATCTCTTGTCCGGTTCCTATGCGGAGAGAGAGACTTCAACGAAGAGAGAGTCCGGACCGCCGTGGAAAGGGCAAGGACTGCAATGGCCAAAGAGAGTGGTAAGAAGACGCTTGAGTCATTCTTCGGCAATTAATCGCTGAAGCCGTATCTCCCGATAAGAGGCACAAACGCGACTCCCCCTAGGGAGTTCCGATCCACGGTTCCATCAGTCTTCTTCCAAACCCGGATAAGTTCTTGCGGGAACATTTTTCCACCGACCGGAACGACAAGGACTCCGTCTGGCTTCAATTGTTCCAGCAAGGGCGGCGGAATCTTAGGCGCTGCGGCGGTAACGAGTATTCTGTCATATGGGGCTTTCTCAGCGTAACCTAGCGATCCATCGCCTTGAACCAGCGTGACCCGGTTGCCGTGTCCTGCTCGATCCAGGTTGCCCCTCGCAATCGCCACAAGTTTGTCAACGTATTCAATGGCGGAAACATGTCCTTTGTCGCCTATTATTTCGGCAATGGTGGCTGCATGGTATCCACTTCCCGCGCCCACCTCGAGCACTTTCATTCCCTGTCCCAATTCCAGAGCCTCATTCATTATGGCCACCATGTAACGCCCGGCTGGTCAGCCGAGTGGCGCACTGATTGTCTGGCCATGTTCCGTCGGTAATGGAGTATCATTGTACGCGTACTGTCGCATATGGGCAGACACGAACAGTTCCCTCGGAACCTTTCTCATAGAATCTATGACCTCGCGGGTTTTGAGGAGTCCTTCTTCAATTAGGGCCTGGACCATTCTTTCTCTTTCACTTGCGAAGTCTACGAACCTTGGTCATCCCTCCAGCCTGTCAAATGTAGCTGAGCATATTAGACTCCTCTGGTTGACTATGCATGTCTCGATGAATTTCAAGTTCTATGCGCGTGGCCATCCATCGATCTCATCAATCCACCCGACGACCTTGGAGCTCACTAGGGACACTGGTCTTAGCAAGAACGGAGATTGCATAATTGCGGTTGGGTGTTCTGTAGGATTGATAGATTTGCCTGAACCTGTGAAAAACGCTCTCTCCAGCGGAGCCTGCAGAGCGCGCCTAACTCTGAAGATCGACGTCCATCAATTCGCCGTCGAGGGGCGAGGTGCCCAAGGGCTGACGCTCTCCCATCCAACGGACATCGTGATCAGAAAAAGCGGTTTCATATCTGACAGGACCCTGATGGTGCACGCAGATCGGGCGGCAGCGGACATTCCAAGATCATTCGTAGAATTGCTTCAAGACCCTCGCAGGAAGGTGCTTGTCGAGCTTGTTGCAGAGATCTAAGCTGGCGCAAGTTTCGCGTCTAGTACAACCTGCCATTTCATCGGAGCGACACCTCTCACTTTACGCGTCGCCATGAATTTCTCGACCTTCCAACCTGTATTATCGAGGGCACCCGCAAGTTCTTTCCTAGCCTCTAACTCGCAGTCTGCGCCCTCTGCGAACGTGTAGTAGTGAACGATTCCTCCATCGCGCCTAAGCGCTTCACATGCGGGTTCGAGAAACTCCCTCGCCTGAGAAGGGTGGTTCATTACTACTCGCGAAGCCATTCCTGCGAGGTTATTCTTGACGACGACTCGGGCATCGCCGGACCACACCTTCATTCTGTCTTGGACCTTGTTCATCCTCGCGTTTTCTTCGATCAGCTTGGCAGCTTCGGGGTTGGCATCGATGGCGTCGATCTGTACGTCGTTCAATCTTTTCGCGATTAGTATCGAGAACGGTCCCACGCCAGCGAACATGTCTACCACGTGCTCTCCTCGCCGGACCTGTTCTGCCACTCGCCCATGTTCCGCCGATAGACGTGGGGAGAAGAAGGCTTTCGAAATGTCGATCTTGAAGCGACAACCCATCTCCGTATGGATTGTCTGAGTTCGATTCGCACCGAGAACGTGATGAAGAGGCCTCAATCGCTGGTTGTCAGTAATCGGTCCAGCCTTTGAGTAGACTGTCTTGACGTTCTTGTGAACCTTCATTAGCGCTTCGGCGATGCTCTTTTCGAACGGTTCTGTTGTAGGGGAGAGTTCTATGATGGCGATGTCGCCGATCACATCGAACGATTTTGAAACGAGTGGAATAATGCTCGAAGGTAGTTGTCGCGCTAGAACTTCCTCCAGCGAGCCAATGGTTTCTGATCTGAAGGGAAACTTCTCGTGTAGGAGGCTCTGTTTTCCCAGGACGCTATCAAGGAGTCTTCGCTCTTGCGGTTGGGGTGCGCGCGATAGGGGCAGATGCAGTTGATCGTCTATTGTTTGAGGTGCGAGTTTTCTGTTCAGTAGTTTCAGTTTGGTGAGAAGTTGGATCGTTTTCTCTCCTTGTTTCTTAGGTATGCTTAGAGACACGCTTTCCTGGAGGCGGTCTAAGTCTTCTTCGTTGCGACTCAACAGTGGTACTCGGCATTCATCGCCTGGTGGTTCGTGCCCTGAGGCGCTTTAGAAAATCCAAATCCGCCAACGCAATCTCAGCTGACAATCGTACGTCCTCATCTGGGTCCCGTAGTCGATCGATCAGTCCTGAACGGGCTGTCTCTTCCCCGATGGACCCGAGAGCCACAGCTGATTCATGTCTTACGAGGACGCTCTCGTCATTCGCCATGGCTTCTAGGAGGGCGGGAACTGCTGACTTGAACTCCAGTTGGCCGAGTGAAAATGCGGCCTCATGCCTGACCAGTGGGCTCGGATCTTGTTTCAGTGCTTCGCAGAGTGCCGGGACCGCCCTTTCATCTTTCATATCCGCGAGCATGCAGACCGCGTGTATTCGAAGAAGCAAGCTTGGTCTGCCGTCGAGGACTATTCTGAAGAAATCAACCTCTCCTTTCGAGAACGCCCACTCCATCTTCTCGAGGGTCTCAAAGTCCTCCGAGTAATCCGGAGCGAGTCTTCTCGTCTCGTCGTGGGTTATTGACTTCAATACAATCCCACTATCTCTGGCTCCAGGAAGCGGTGACAGCGGGTCGATGCTCGATGAGACGGTTGGTACAATCTGGTAATCACTATGCGGGCCGATGAGTTGGACAATGGGATTATTTTAGCTCGATGCTGCAGTCTTGTTGGTAGCTTCGCCGCTCATGGCGCGCTCATAGCATTCAGGGCAGTAGGGTCCGTCGTACGGTCCGTGTTTGGAGCATGAGGGTCGTCGTTGACCTCCTTCGTCAGGCTTGCGATGTTTCATTCGATTAGTCTGACCTCTGATATGAGGAGCTCGACTGCGACTTCACGCATTGGATGAGATCGTCGGGCTGACTACTCTTTGGCGCCGTGGTCCCTTAGGAGTTGGGCAATTATTTCCTGTTTCTTTTCGATAGCTACCGAAAGCGGGCTTTTTCCTTGAAAGTTTTTCGCGTTTAGGTCTGGGCCTGCGTTTTCAACCAGCCAGACGACTAAATCGTAGTATCCTCTTGTGACTGCGTTTTGGAGGGCCGAAGATGACCCAGCCTTTGCCCCGTTTCGGAACAGGTACTGAACCAGTTCGAGATCGCCGCTCCAAGCAGAATGCGTCAAGAGAGGAATGCCATGTGCTCCAGCCGAGTTGATATTAGCTGGGTTCTCTTTAATTCTCTTCTCTACTTCCTCTTTGTCTCCGAGCATGGCCGCGGTGCAGATTTCGAGAGGCGCTCCCCTTTCAAGAAGGTATTCCGCGATAGGAACGTTGCCCACTTGAGCGGCCGCTTGGATCGCGGTTTCCTGGTCGTTCTCGGTCCAAGCGTACGCTGCGTTGAGCAAATCCGGTCTCTCTGCAAGCATTTTCCGTACCCTCTCTAGGTTTCCATGGCCTGCGACTACGAACTCACGGACTAGCTCGGTTGAGAGAGGCATATTCGTCGTTTGCACAAAGATGGATGGGTTGTCCCGGGCTATAACCGTTCGGAGAGAAGCGCTTGTGAGTGCTGCATCACCATGCTGGTGGATATACTGGGGGAAGCAGTGGAGGAAGGTGCGGTGGCGGGTCCGGAGGATTCCAGTGTATATTATGGGGGAAGATTCTTACCGACTTTCCATTGTCGTCAGCAGAACGCAGTTTGTGGGATCATTTCCTGGAACTTTCCAGTAACTAATGCTAGCGTCTAATGTCGGAAATTGAGTCATTTAATACGAAGTATCTTACGGAACCCTTAGCGCCCGCGACCCAGTAGGAACCTCCTGTGTTCTCCTTGTCATTTCCATACTCCCCGAAGCGGTAGGATCGCATCCTATACCATGTCTTCAGGAGCACTTTCACATCACTGTTCACTGTAAAGCATAGCGATTCTTTACCGTGCAACATATCAGAGGGACTTGCCCCAGTAATTTTGAGTCATAGGTTAGGACAAAGGTGGCGGAGCCTAGAGTCTAGAACTAAGCTCTATCATCTTGTTCATGAAATGCGAAAATCCGGTTTATCCTACAGACGAATGCAAGCGAAGATTTTCGAGGAGAGCGGAACCAATCTATCTAGAAGTTCCATCAGTTATTGGTTGACGGGTACGCATCACCCATCTGGCTCGCTTAATCGATTCGACGCAAAACCCTGCCCAGAGCTCTCCTATGTGATCGGCGTGGCTCTGAGCGATGGCAACATCAATACGTACTAATACGATGGACAGATAATGCTGAGCGTGACCGACAGAGATTTCGCGGACGAATTCAGCCGATGCCTGGCAAAAGTCCTCGGCGGAAGAACAGCTTACAAGGTAAGATGGAGCGAGAAAAGGGCCCGATGGATCGTTCAGGGCTGCAGCGTACTACTATACAATTTTCTCTCCTCAAACCTATCGCATCTGAGAAAGTGGATCGAACATTGTGACAAATGCAAATCTGTCTTTCTCAGAGCGTTCTACGATGGTGAAGGAAGCATAAGCGGTCATAATCTCATGGTCTATAATGCTGAAAGAGACTTATTGGCTTACGTCCGGTGCCTGCTAGATAGCTTCGACATCGAGACTTTGCCTTTGAGTGTGATGACACGAGCCGGAACGAGGCTTACAGATCCCAAGACAGGAAAAATCTATTTCAGAAAAAGACGATTGCTTCCGCTTCAGTATTAGAACTCGAAGCCTGCTGACATTCAGTCAATCGATAGGGTTCACCATCAAACGGAAACAAACAAGGCTTAGCCAAGCGTGCCTCGAGATCAAGCAAAGGTCCCTTCTCTGAGTCGACAGGACCTCCCTCGTTGAGGCGGAGGTCATGAGCGGCCGGTTCCGCGTGTAATTTTATGGCGGGCCCGGAGGTATTCGGATAAAGGATTATCCGGGTCTGACACACGCTCGGCTCCAAACCGCGGTTTC
>VBBE01000229.1:1167-4617 GCA_005884605.1 Candidatus Bathyarchaeota archaeon | reverse complement strand
TACCTCAACTATCCTGTCAAGTATCAGTATGCCTACCTGACGAATGAGACGCAGGTCTTGAAGCCGGGTTCAACCAAGATAACAAGACTCTACGGCTATGATAGCACTGCTGGCACGTTGCTCTGGGCATTCGATCCGAACGGTCACAACATCACGTATACCTATGATAATCTAGGCCGCCTTACTACAGTCGCTTATCTAACTCCCAACAGTTCTCAGCTGCTTGCGAACCCAGGCTTTGAAACCGGCGACTTCACAGGCTGGAGCCAGACAGGCATGATCATCCGAGCAGACTATGTCCGCTCCGGCCGATTCTCAGCTGCGCCCTCCTACAATCCCTCGTCACAGATCTACTCCGCCTACACGCTTCAGCGAAACTTTCCAGTTCCGATATCAGGAAGTCTCGTGACATCGATCCAACTCTGGTACATCTACGGGTATCCTTACAATGCGGTAGACTTCGCTCAGGTCCTTTACAGTGATGGGACTTATTCTCAGACTTCTCTTCCCGAAGTCACTGTTTGGACTCTCCAGAGTCTGAGCTTTGACAATACTAAGCAGATCGTTGGGCTGAAAATAGTTCGGCCTTCCGGCCAAATCTACAACGTAGTCTTCGACGATTTCTTTGTTAGCCCTACGGTCTCAAATGGCGACACTGTGGCCTACCACTACAACGATAATTTGGATTATGTAGACGTTAACAATGAGAACGGTTGGAAGACGAGACTGGTATACGACGGTCTGGGCCGACTGGGGACTACCGACAGATTCCTCGGTTCCAACTCGTATTCGAACACGACGGCCACCCACGACTACCGTAGCAACACCCTCAGCTTGAAGGACGCGCTGAACAACGTCTACTACTACACGTACGATGCCCTTGGTAGACTAGCCAGTTCGACTAGGCCGGACGGCAAGAGCACGTCCCAACTCTATAACGACCTTGCATCTTGGTCCAACTCGACAAACCAGGATCATAACGCAAGGTGTTCTTACTACGACCGCCTTGGACGCCTCATCAGTATCGTTGAGTATGCTGACCCAGGTTGCAATGCTCGAACAGGCCAACATCAGTACTCTCTCCTCCTACGATTCACTGAATCGCATCAGCGCGGTCACGTATTGCGGAGCAACAATAATCGGTACTACTTACACCTATGACAGAAACAGCAACCCGTTGCAAATTCTAAACCAGAACGCGACAGTATCCTACATTTACGATTCCAGAAACCGAATGCTCAACGAGACATACGTAGTCAACTCGCCAACACGAACCATTGTGGACCTTGGTTGTTCAGGAAGCGGCGGAAACATAACCCGTACGGGAGGCGTTGCCAAGACCTACACTCTGGGCTGGACTTTCAATGGCGAACTCCTGAACACTTTAATGTACCCGACGATATCGGTGAACAACCCGGACATTACGGTCAAGTATTCCTATGACGGTCTTGGAAGAGTTCTCAATGTAACGAACCAGGCAACATCGGCCTACTTCGCGAGATCGTTCACCTACTACAAGAGTGATCAAGTGAAAGGCTTCCAATTCGGAAACAACCTGATTCAAAACTACACGTACGACAGCTTGTCTCGGCCCTCAACCATCACGTTGACTGGGACTACCACAATGAGCCTTGCCTACGCATACAATAACACCGGCACCGTGGCGAGGGTTACTGGCTTTGTCAACGCTGTGACAATGAATGAAACCTACCGTTACGACCCTTTTCAGCGCCTGACTAACTCCACTCTGAAGAGTAGCGGGTCCACCACGACGTCATGGTATGAGTACGATAATCTCGGGAACCGGGTGAGACAGAAGCTCAATAGTACAATCACACGTTATGCCTACAATTCTGTCAACGAACTGACTAACTCTACGACGTACTCTACTCCGCAGACCACAATCGCCTACTCATACGACCCCAATGGCAACCTGAAGACCCAGAACGTAACCAATGTCGGAACAGTCAGGTGGACATACACTTGGGATGCTGCGAACCGTCTCTTGAAAGCCACAAACGGTACAGGGCAGGCACGCTACGCCTACGATGGAGTCGGACGGATGCTGGAGTCGATCGAGGGCTCTTCCACATGGTTCCTCGCCTACAGTGGAACAGAAATACTCTACAGGAATCTTCTGAACCAGAACAACCAAGCCTACGTCTCCGCGGCCGGCATCAAACTCGTCCGGGTTGTAGACAGGACAGCGATGTACTACTATCACACGGACGCCCTGGGCAGCACGCGGATGATAACCTATAACGACGCCACTTACGTCTTCATCGATAATTACCAGCCCTTCGGCAAGGATAACGGAACACCCAAGGGTAGCCTAGCCAATACCGAGAAGGACCGGTTCACAGGCAAACCCTTCAGTTCCGCGACAGGTTTGTACTACGACTATCAGCGGTGGTACGACCCGAGCGTAGGACGATTCATATCGGCAGACCCGTTCCGAGGCCACCGATCAAATCCTCAGAGCCTTAATTCTTACGGCTACGTTCGGAATATGCCCACTTCTGCCACTGACCCCGCTGGGCTCGATGGGGGCTTCGGTGCAGATAATCGCTGCGAGAAGCTTCACCAATGTGGCACAATCAATGGGGCCGAATCAATTGAAGTCGCCAAAGATGCTCTAATTTTCGCTGGCGTAGTAACGCTCGGAGTGGTTGTTTGCATACTCGCTTGCGCTGAGGTTGCCGCCGCTCTGGGTATAATCTGTTTGGCTGATGAGCCGGGCTGCCAGGGAGCAGCAGATACTCTAGTCAAAGATGTTTTGGATTTGGGAAGCAAGGACGCCATAGATGCTGGGTCTAAGGACTCCATAGATGCCCTCGTCAAAGGCGAAGGAGGCAACGTTGTCAAAGGAGTGACTGACGATCTCGCCCCCAATATACGAAATACCTTTGCTGGGGGTGATGCTCAACGGGTAGTTCTTGATGAAGACCTGAATCTATACCAGTATGGAAATGGAAACCCTTCGTGGTCAAGTAATTTTGCAACTCCCACACGGTATTTTTCACCACAGGATGCGCGAGCTGCATTGAACCTTTACGAGTGGAATAGCGCTAATTTCGTGAGAAGTGTCACCATCCCCGGAGGTAGCACAGTCTGGGTGGGCCCTGTCGAAGGTGGAAGTGGAATACAGTTCTTCCTTGAAGATAAGTCCTTATTTATCGTTGACCAATGGATAAGGGTGGCTCCGGCGTTGCCAGGATAAACTTCAATGCATGACCTTCTTCCAGATGAAGGACTACGGATCCGCATAGAGATCGATGAAGATGGGACAACGACTCCACCACATCTTCCTCTTGCGACTTTACTCAGGGCTCTTGATGGAACTGATGGGAAGAAATACTTCCTAGCGAAGCTCGATAAACCGGTCGAATGTATCAGGGCCAAGACGGGTCAGCCCTGGACCCTAACCGAACTTGTGTTGACCAACTACTT
>VBBE01000229.1:0-1101 GCA_005884605.1 Candidatus Bathyarchaeota archaeon | reverse complement strand
AAACTATTCCAGAGGCGTTGTTGAAAAAACTAGCTGATCATTTCAGACTGTCCGGACTTGTCGATAAAGCCTTTTTCGGCCAAATCTACATTCCTTCTAGCCGACAGCCCCCTCATCTTCTCATAGGAATGCGCTTGATCGAAAACTCGCAGAGAAATTTTGATGACGCCTTGCACGAGATCACTGCCATCATTGATACTTTCGCAAAGAATCAACTTATTGACGTGATCGAGATCAAGGAGCCAATTGCCAATCTAAAGCTTTTCTTCTCCAAATGATTCCCTGTTTCGGCAACTTCCATATGCTTCAGATTCTATTTTCCACACAAGTTCTCGGTTTTCGTGGTTGATGCTCTGCAGGTGATTGCCTCGGCCTGTGAGTGCTCCCCCGCCCAATTTCAGTTCTCCGGGAACCGACCCCTGAAACACAACATCGCGCATTGGGGCAATTTGGAATGAGGACGTTGGTACGCCTTGCTTCTCCTCCAGAAAGCGACTTCGCTCAAATCGGCACCCAAGAGCTCTGGAAGGAGTCGTCCAAGGTTGGACATGTGACATAGAAAAGCTTCTGAAGAGGCCCTTTAACAATGCGAGTGAGTCACTGAGCGAACTCGTTGACAAACAAACGCTCTGACCGAGATTTTTTGATTCGACGATTCTCTTTAATAGGAACCTTGCTCAGCAGCTGATCCGCAAAGGCCAAAATCGCTTGCTGTACCTATGTTGACCTTAGATTGCTGTCTAGCGGCATATTCTAGATTGTGAATCCGGATTACAGTGTAAACTGCTTGGTTGGGAGACAGCTAGACCGATTTATCAACCCTTTCAGAAAAAAAGGAGAGTAGGCAGTCTCAGTGTTTGCGGGGCCGACGTCTTTTACCGCTAGCGGTCCGAATCTCTCCCAATCGACCCTCACTGGTTACGTTTCTAGAATACCCTGAGCTTCAAGTCATGTTGGAAAAAGAGGTTCTGCCAAACCGACCGGTTCCCAGCCGGTGCCGAATCCCGCCGGACCCGCCATGACTGGGACTAGGCTTTCCAAGGAGCCCGATGAAATTTGCCTCATATTTACTAGTAAAGAGGGGTTCAAATCCCACCCCAG
>VBBE01000225.1 GCA_005884605.1 Candidatus Bathyarchaeota archaeon | reverse complement strand
ACTCGGAGGTCTAGATAGTATGGGCTTATCCTGCCTCCTGATAATGTGAACATTCCAAATTGCAAAGCTCCAGTTCTCACTAGCATCTTAGAGAAGTCATCTTCGAGAGAGCGCGGCGTCTAAGAACCCACCATCATGTAAACCGGTGAGAATAGAAGCATCGAACTCTCGCTCATGAGCAGTCGGATTCAGGTATAGCGATTTAAAGCCAAGCCCGATTCACAGCCCTGTCGGGGGAAAAACGTTGGAACTCTGGATTCCATACGGGGAGACGGAGATCCCGATCAGAGTTCCAGACGACAACTTCTACAAAATTCTCGAACCGAAAAAACCCGCCCAGACGGACATTTCCAAGCTGATCCAAGAGTCACTTAACCATCCGGTCAATGATTTCCAGCTCTCAAACATCGTAAAACCGGGAACCACTGCGGGAATATTGGTAGACCCGATCCTACCGCTTCGCGTTCAGAATCAGGCGATAGAAATTCTCAAATCGAAACTGGGAGAACTAGGCGTCGACAAGATCCGGTTCTTCCTTCGTCATCGAACCTCAAATGTTGAATCCCGACCCGCCCAGCAGGAAACTCCCCTCAACATCTTCGATCCACGGGACAAGACATTCACCGAGTTGGGGAAGACCAGTCAAGGAACAACCGTGCAGATCGAGAATGAACTTCTCGCTTGCGATCTCAAAATAGTCTTGGGCATGGTAACCCCTCACTTCGCTAGTGGTTTCACCGGTGGGCCGGATATGGTTCTTCCGGGGTCATCTTCCCTCGAAACGATCGCCAAGAATCGCTCTTTAATGATCAAGGGAATTCCAGGCTCGGGCGAGATCAAAGAGAATCTTGTTCTTTCAGACGAACTGGAAGCTTGCAAGATGGCGGGGACCTTCTACAGTCTTTCTTTCATCCCAGATGGCTCGGAGGGAATCGACTCTGTCTCCTCAGGGGAACTCGAAGCCGTCTTTCTGGAAACCGTTGCCAGATATCTCCAAATTCATTCCCCGAAGGTTGACCGGAAATCTGACGTTGTAGTCATGGCCGCGGGGAAGATTCTGGGCATGGACCTCTACCACGGAGTACGCGTCCTCTTCAACGCATTCGGGGCTGTCAAGAAAGAGGGAACCATCATACTAGTGGCTGAGTGCTCAAAAGGCATCGGAAACCAGGAATTTCTAGAGTACTCGCGCCGATTCTCAGAAAAGAAAGATCTTGTCACAGAGATGCGTCACAGATTCAAGCTCGGAAGCCATGTCTCACTCTTCCTCCAAGAGGCGCTGGAAAAACACAGAATACAACTAGTGTCAGTACTACCCGATCTATACTCTAGAGACTCTTTCAAATTGAAACCCTCACGTACAGCTTCGAGTGCGATACAACAATCAATCAGGGTAGAAGGAAAAGAAGCAAAGATCCTCATTGTGACAAGAGGAGACCTGATGATTCCAATTGTCCAAAGTTCATAGGCATCCACCTGGTGGGGACGTCAGAACAGAATTGGGTTCAGTTAGAATCAGAAAGTCGTACCTACTAGCCCTTGCAATATTGGTCACTCTCTCGATCTCGCAAGTGCATGCCCAGTACTCTCAGTCAGGCTCTCCGTTTTCCGTAGCATCATCGAGAGTTGTTCCTCTGACGATCAGAATTGTGATGCTGGGATTCGCCAGTACTGACCTAAACTCAAGTTATCTTACGAGCGGGATAGACCAGATTCCGGTCAAGTATCAGCAGATATTGCAAGGTCCAATCAATTCTGGAGTCATGTTCAATTTCACATATCAATATCTCTATGAGAGCCCTTCCTCGAGTGTCGTTCAGAACTTCGTAACCTATCTTACCACTATTGGAACGACAAAGGACACTACTCCGGGCCAAGCGGGTTTCACTAATTTGGCCTTCAATAGGCCCGCTAGCGAGGTTAACCATGTCCACAACACGTTCTACAACGCCACTCTCGTCGAAGGCTGGTTGTCAAATCAAACCCAGATTGGTCCAGCCCCCATTGCAGGCTATACTCTCTTCATCGCAGATCTTCACAATCAACTACCCTCAATGACATATTCCGATTACGTTGCCAACAACATGCCCTGCTCCGGTCTATGCATTCCGAATGTTGTTCCTAATCCGCACTACTACAACCGGAATGTAACAGATGTTGACCTCGGCTTTCAACAGTTTCGCTATTTCATGACCGGATGGGGCGGCACTGGCAGAAACTACTACATCGATCTCTCTGCCGGGATGAGTAATTCGACCAGCGAACTGCCAATTCAGGTCGCGGAGGGCGCGCGAGGGGTAAACCCGTCCAGCCCGTACGGAAAGATATGGGCGTCAGAATTCATCAACGACTACATCAACGGAGCTATAAACAATCTATTTGCCGCCGACCAGCTATATCCTGTATCCTACTCGCAAACGTACAATTTCCAGCTTTTCGTATTCGACAATAGAACGGACCTCGAGAAGTCCCGTGGTCCGATCTTGACCAAGACACTCAACACGACGAAGGTCCAGCAGCAACTGCAGGCTCTCTTACCATTCGCCACTGTCAAAGTCACCGCGAATTTCTTCGATATCACGAAGTACCTAGACCTTGCCGCGGTAGTCGCGAACGCGACGACCAAGGTCAAAGATCCAATACTCTCGATCCCAATCGTTGATGCTAGACTTGTATGGAACTGGCTGTCGACCTATGGACAGGGGCACATAACACAGTTCATCAATGCTACACACACGACATCAACGTACGACATTCCTGGATTCCTATTCGCGTTTCAAGGAGACTACACTTTCGCCTTCACCTTCAAAGAAGACATTGTATCGCACCAACCACCCGGGTCGATAGCAGGAGTCGCTTTGGGCGACATGATTCTCGTAGATCAGTCGGAGAACATTCTGAGGATTGGCAACTTCTCCTCGATTTACAATGAGCCAAACAAGGGCGTCGGATTTACTCGAGTAGTAACTCATGAGCTAGGGCACATGATGGGCCTAAATCATCCGTTCATCTATGATCTAACTGAGGACTTCACCAATTCCGTCATGGCATATTATCCTGAATCGAACACATTCAGCCAATTCGATAAGGACACGGTTCTCAGAGGGATAAACGACGAGCTTCTGATAGTCGCA
>VBBE01000107.1 GCA_005884605.1 Candidatus Bathyarchaeota archaeon | reverse complement strand
TACTGGAAATGTTGGCGTGATTGCACCCTGGTTGATGGCTTTGCTCGTTTTTGTTTGGACTCCAAGCCACTTCTGGAGTCTCGCCCTTCGAGCCTCAAAGGACTACGCGAAGGCCGGCATTCCCATGCTTCCCGTCGTCGTGGGGGACAAGAAGGCTGCACAATACATTGCCCTCAACACTTTCCTCCTAGTCCCTGCGTCTCTCATCTTCGTTCCTCTAGGCACGTTTGGAATAGTTTACCTCGCGATCGCTGGATTGCTTGGTCTGGGAATGATCATTGTAGACTTGAAGCTCGCTTTCAACCCGACAAAGGCTCAAGCATGGACCGCTTTCAAATTCTCAAGCCCGTACCTCGCCATCGTCTTTCTCGCGATGGTCCTCGACTACTGGATTCCTCTACACTAGAGAGCCAGCCAGGGTCCGCGAGTCTGTCTCAAGAGGTTCTAGAGGATTATCTAGACGGAAAATAATCTACTTGTGGCCGGCCATCCATTTCTTCTCTTCCTTGTTGGGAGTGAGTTGGCATCCGGACGACCAGAGGAATGTTCTAGCGGTCGAAGGGCCGACATGCTGAAATCTATCCTGAACGTTGGTCTGCAATCGCTCTTCGTCTTTGCCGTAGGAGTCGATGTACTTTTTGACTGAACCGAACTCTTTCTGCAGTTTCAGGAACTCGCCCGCGTTATGAACAGTAGCTCTAATTTTCTTTTCATTACGGACGATGCCCGGGTTATCCATCAACGCCTTCACATCTTTCTCATTGAATTTCGCGACCTTGGGAAGCGAGAATTGCGCGAAAGCTTTCTGGAAGTCGGGCCACTTGTTCTCTACTACGCTCCAGTTGAGTCCCGCGGTGAAAACTGATTTGGTTAGTCGTTCAAAGTACTCAGCGTCGTCTTTCGGTGGTTTCATACTCCTCGGAGACATGTTACGAGCACGATCGGTTTGAGATATTTATGCGCCCCGTTTTTCTAGGTCAAGTCAAGTATACTTGATACGCTTGGAGCAACCTACTTGGTAGCCGTCTACTACCAGGTTTATAATCAGGGCACGTGGCTAGAACCATAGATGGTCACCACGGAAGAGAACCTCGGTCGATTCTCGGAGCTTGATCAGTCTGAAGACATCGACCTCACACCGAGGGACAGCAACATTCTTCACGCAATCCAGGATGAAGGCTTGACGGTTTTCGCCTTCGACGGACTGAAACGCCTACTTGGAGTCCACCAGGAAATGCTGTCTAGGGTTCTCGACAGACTCGAAGATGAAGGCCTACTAGAGAAGGTATCTGAAGGGTATCGATTAACCGCCAGGGGCAGCCACCAAGTTGCTCGTCCTCTAAGTTCAACTCAACCACGGATTCCAATCGTCCAATCCCTCTTGCCACATGACGTCGATGTTCAGAGAATAATCGCAGGATTGAAGGGCCGCTGGTTCGGAAGTCTACGTTGGTTAGGATACTCACAGAGCGAGGACGGTCTTGTTCTGAAATGGATCACGGAGGAGGACAGCATCCAGATAGATGCTAAGTTCACCGAAAATTACCTCAGTATCGACGCTAAGGTCGGAGAGGAAAAGGATGTCAGTCAAGCAGTGAAGGCCTCCCACCAGCTGATGGGCCATATCTCACGGCTCTACAGCGGACCAAGGCGTGGCCGGAACCTGTTGACACCTGTCTCATTCTTTCCGGAGCTGTCTTTTGCCTAGTCTGTGACCCGGCTTCAGCTTCCTCGGTCAACAAATAGCTCCACCAACCCCTACAAGGGTAAGGTGAAAAAATGAGTAAACAAACAAATTCGTCAGCGATACTTGAATCAATCTCCGACGCAGTAGTCGAAGTTACAGAGAGAGTCTCTCGATCCGTTGTCCGGGTAGGAGCCGGAAGATGGAGAGGCGGAACAGGAACTGTCTGGAGCAAAGACGGACACATCGTCACAAGCAACCACGTCATCGGCGACATGCGCGAAGTCGAAGTAGGCTTCAGCGACGGAACCAAACACACAGCGAAGGTAGTGGGACGAGACCCGTTCTCGGACATTGCGCTATTGAAGATCGACTCGAACAACCTCACACCAGTCGAGCCAGGAAACTCTGACAATCTCAAAGTAGGACAGTTCGTCCTCGCAGTCAGCAACCCCTTCGGCAGACAACCAAGCGCCACATCTGGAATTGTAACAAACCCAGCATACAGCGTACGCGGATGGTGGGGATCGACAATGGACAAGGTCGTCGTCACAGACGCACGTCTCAACCCCGGATACTCCGGCGGACCGCTCGTGGACGCGAGGGGCAGAATGATCGGGATCAATGCTGCATACGCCAACAACCGCGGAATCTCAGTACCAGTCAACACTGTCAAGGGCGTCGTCGACAAGCTAATGCACGATGGAAAGATCAAGCGCGCATACATGGGCATCACAGCAGACAGCATCAACCTTCCTGACAGTCTGTCCCAGCAGGCTGGTATCGGCCAGGACGCTGGACTAATCGTCTACGGAGTAGACCAGGATAGTGCTGCGAAGAAAGCAGGCCTGGCGATAGGCGACGTCATCGTGAAGCTCGACGGGAAACCGGTTGAGAATCTCATCGACCTTCGCGGGCTACTGGACGACAAGGCCATCGGAAGACACGTCAACCTATCTGTGCTACGCGGAGAGAAACTCACGCAGCTGACGATAACACCAACAGAAGCAGAAGAATAAACAAACCCCCAAAAACCGAGACTCTGGCCACGAACAGCTAGGGTCATCCTCTTCTTTTTCCTCATTCAACCTCGTGCTGAGGGCACCGGTTGCAGGCGCCCAACCCCGCTCTTGCGTCAAGAGATGCGCTGCGCAATACCCTCCTCCTTTTTCTAGAGAGAATTTTCTGTCGGGCGTCGATATTGGGCGAGTCTCGCGATTCAGGGCAGGATCCGGGCTTTGATTACAAAGCAAGCTAACGTGTAATCTAGGTCAGTTCCCGAACGATTCTATGGCGAGTTAGGGGAGAATGTCCCAGAATCGAAATCAGCTAATTTTCTTGGGAGTGTTCTGTTTTTCCGGTTTCGAAACAGAAACAACAAGCCGATTACTCCTACTGAAAGAACGCCGATCGCGATGTACAGGGAATATGGTGGTTGAGGTGCTGTGAATTGAAGCTCGACCAAGTGAATTCCATAAGGCACTACCAGAAACACGTAGTAGTTGCTTGCATCTTGTTAACACAGTAGCATTCCCGCTAATCCCAATCGAGACGGATGTTCCAGGCGTGGGGTGAATTGTCGTAGAGGATGTTGTCCAAGGCACCCGAAACAGGATCATCTCCGTTGCTCCAACTCCCTTGACCACGATAGTTCCTGACGAAGGAGTCGCCGAGTAGCCAGATGGCGGAACTAGAGAGAACGAGTACGTACCGTTTGGCTTCGAGAAGATGACGTCGGGTTGCTGGGAAGACATGGTTATCCCGTCAAGTGTTATTGACCAGGCCGTTCCGTTAGTCAAACCGTTTTCATTGAAAACTACCGGATACTCGTGAGCAGGGTGAGGTGGAGATTTCAGTTCGATCAGAGTGGCGTTTCCATCGTTGTAGACGCCTTGATAATTGCCAACATTACCGAGAGTGAAGTTCGAGATCGAAATCGTGGATAGTCCGTGGGAAAATGTGAACCTAACGTCCGACTCTGCCCTCTCCCAGCTGTCCACAACGTGGTGGCAGGGGAAACAGACTGTATGCTCGTGGTGAGCCGCTCCGATGCTCCACCACCCGTATACCGGACTATAGCCCATGTCCCATATTCGAACATGGTCACGTGGGCCGAGGCAGGAGGTCGCGCCTGAGTCAGGTTGTTCCAAGGTGTAGTTGTACGCTTCTCCATTAACGGTCTTGGCACTAGAGCAGTATGCCGTGTCGCTCCAACCGTAGAGGTTTGCCGCGACCCACCATGTAGGTGCGTAACCCGTCCAAATTAGAGTAATGGGATCAAGACCATCATCTGTTTGCAAAGGGACAGAAGGAGAAGCTGAGACCTGGGCCAAACCCAGAGCGGGATAGCTTGCAGGGGGCGGTCCAAAGGCAAGCAGGAGAAGGAAGAGCCACAATCTCATGAAGGATCGGCCTCACACAAAGAAGGGCGTTCTTGCTCTTGAACTATTATGATTGAATTGCCAAAAATCGAAGAGACGGTCTCCCTGCACTGGGATCTCCATAAGGTGGCTCTCCAGTAAATGTTGATAGGAAAGCCGCGTTCATTATAGGTCAAGAATGTCATCCGAATCCGGTACTAGCCTGAAGCAGCCTCCGTCATCAATAGATCTTACGAGCATGACGCCGATGGAGTTCACAGTAATCTCTGAACCTTGGACAAAGTACAAACTGGAGGATCAGACCAAGCTCTTCGTGAAGCTCGTAGTCGTCAAAGTCGTGAGGGGATTGAATGAGCAGGGACAACCTGCCTACAACATGAACGCGCAAAACATCATTGCAACACATGGCGCCCCGAATCTTAGAGGCCAACCCTCGACGACTCAGCTTAACCTGGCGGACCCGTCAAGCTACAAGGTCGTTGCAAGCCTCGACTTTGATCGGATTGGCGACGAGAAGTGGAACGAGTATCACCTTACTGACGGAACTGTGTTGAAGGCGAGGCTCGAGCTGTCTAACGTGTCTAGGATAGACAAGTATCAAGGCGATGGTGATCCGGTCTATCTCGTGAACACAAGTCAACCGCTTGTCAGGTTCAAAGTTTCCGAGCAGGTCCTGAAATCAGTCCGAGCCCCGGTTCGGCAACCTGACGTCAAAGCACCCTATGGTTAGCTATTCTCGTTTCCTGGGTAATCAACTGGTGACCTGTTTCAGCTACTGGCGAGAAATTGGTCCACCAGACTCGTGTCGGTCTAGGGCCCTATCGCAGCTTTGATCTTTCTGCCAATCTGTTCCAGATCGGCTTCGCTAGCACTCTTTCGTTCAGGGAAACCACCCGGCAGCTCGTGAATGTAGCGCGGAATAACATGCACGTGCATGTGGAAGACCTCTTGGGACGCAGCTCGACCGTTCGACTGGCCGACATTGATCCCGTCAGCCTTGGAGGCTTTCATGACCCCTCGCATAACCTTCGCCACGGAAACGAAGACTCTTCCCACCTCTTCGGGCGGCATCTCAACCATGCTCGGATAATGTTTCTTCGGAACAACAAGCGTATGTCCGGGATTCAACGGGTGAATATCGAGGAATGCGAGCGAATGCTCATCCTCGAAGACGATGACAGCTCCTGCTTTTTTCGAGACGATTTTGCAGAAGATGCAGTCTTCATTCATGGGTCCATTCCTCTTCCTTGACTTTGTCTCGCTGGTTCGCCCATCTTGCGAGATCGAAAAGGAGACTTGACAGCCGGTTCACGTACGGAATCGCCTCCGGATTAATCGCCTCTAGCTTCGCCAATCCGGCAACCCGTCTCTCAGCCCTCCGACAGACAGCTCTAGCCACGTGAAGCTGGGCTCCGGCAACGCTTCCCGTTGGAAGGATGAATCTCCGCAGAGGCTTCAGCCCAGTGTGAATCGAATCAATTGTTTTCTCCAAATTGTCAACGTGGGTTTTGCCGATGCGTGGTACGTTGGCGCTGACAAGTTCTGAGGCGAGATCTCCGCCCAATGTGAAGAGATCCTCCTGAACGCCTTTCAGAATCTTCTTTGTCTTCGCATCCTTCACGATCGCTCTAGCAAGTCCTATCTGCGAGTTGAGCTCGTCAACGGCACCGTATGCTTCCACTCTCGGGTTCTCCTTCCCTACCCGGGCCCCACCATAGAGACCTGTCTCCCCTCTGTCACCAGTCCTCGTGTATCCCTTCATCAGATCTTTGAGCCTACGCACCAATCCAGAAACGACCGTTGCTTATAGTAGAATGGGTTGGCAGGCTTCTCAGCCGAAGTAACCCTGAATTTCCGGCCTGATCAGAAGCATCTATTTTTGCGATACTGATTGCGCCATTACGCCGTTACGGTGAAAGAGAACAGGTTATTCCTGTATGTTACAATATTCAGCGTGTATGTGCTACCGGCGGTGAACTGACTAAAGGCACCTGGTATACCTTGGTAGGAACAGCTTCCACAGCTTAAACCAATCGTGACCGGAACAGTAACCACTGTGTCAGACGATCCCGCTGGGCCCGTCCAAGAGGGTCTCCAGTACTGGTTGCCATTGCTATCAGTGACGTAGTAATGGTCGACTTGCCATGACAGAGAACGAGTGTTTCGCGGGTTCAGGGTCATGTTAGTCGAGGAATACGTGCTGTAAGAAACCAGAACCAGGCTCTCGGTAACTGTGTTTTGCGCCGGCAATGGACACAATGAGCCCACATGCTGCTGGCCATATTCAAGGACCGCGAGGATTCCGACTAAGGAGGCAGCGATGATAATGACAATCAGGATAATTTGTTTGTCCCACCGCTTCATGTGCGTCCCTAGATTGAATGGTCACGAGAAATAATATTCGAATCGAACTTATGACAGACCGTTCAGGTCACGGAGACAATCTGATTCGCTTTGTCGTTTACCTCGTCACGGTGAAGACGAACGAGTTGTTCCGTGAAGTTGTCAGAGTTATTGTGTAGGATTTGCTGCTTTGAAAGGTCGTGAACGCTGCGGGCGTACCTGTGTATTGGCACCCGTTTCCGCATCCGCCCGCCCCCGAGCCGATCGCGATATTGACTACGATCAAATTGTTCACTGTAAGGGGTTGCCCGAGCGGATTCCAGTTGTTCAGTTGCCATATGTCTCCCGACGAATCCTTGACTTGGTAAATCTGGAAGCTAACAGGATACCCTCCAACGTTTCTGATGTCGAGTGTAACGTTCGTGTCAGATTGGAAATTGGCCGATTCCATGAGGACAGCTTCATTCTGTCCGTGGCTTACGACGAGAGGACAGGCGCAAAAGCCCCAGGAAAGCGAGTACCAAAAGAGTAGGCCTCCGGTGACTGTTATGATGGCGATCAAAACTAGTAGCTGAGCAATCCTGTTCATCTGGGCCTCTAAGAATGACTTGGTTCCGGCCGATAATAGTCGAGTTCTACTCAGCTCTGAGAAGTAGAGGAACGCGGACAACCTCGTCCAGGAGGATGACCATTTTTGTCCTACGTAATTTGGTTCATGGCACATCAGTTCAGTTCGACTATTGTCCGGGTTCACCCATTATTCCAAGAAGAGTCAATGCGTCCTAGTATTGGGACCGTACTCATTGTCGTCATTGTAGCTGTCCTAATTCTAGGAGGAACGCTCTATTGGGCGACGACTGGTAATCCGTCACCCTTGTGCGGAGGATGTTACAGTTACAACGCTCCTGGATGCACTGTTACCCTTTGCCCGGGAGAGAGGGGTTGAACCTAGAAAACTCACAGGTCAACTCACCCACAAACTTTACCATGAACATAAGGAATACCGGAGTGGTGGTCAAATGGCTCGACGCGTACGGTGTCAACTACTACAGCAACCAATACACAAAGACGAACTGGACAGGACCAGTCCTGAATCCGAACCAAGTCGCTGCAATCAACATGATTATAGATGGGAGCACGTTCACATTCCAATCCAAGAACACCTATACCATCGCTCTTACAACCACAAGGAATAACATATTCACTTTTACAATAACCGCCTGACGAGTTTTTCTTGTGCTAGGCTGTGACTGTGAACGTGTACTGGTTGTTTCGGCTCGTGACCACAATTATTGCATAACTCGATCCATGTTGGAAAGAGAAGCTTTTCCCGTCTATCAATAGGTTGAGGGAGAGTGTCGTGTTCGGGGATATGTTGGGCCCTGCCCAATTGCTGTTAGCGTAAGTTTGGCCGTATGCGTCTTTGACGTAGTATGATGCAAGAGAGACCGCGACGGAACCAGAATTGATTATTCTCAGCGTGACATTGGTGGGAGAGTTCACGGTGGTGGAGATGACACTGAGTGATTCTCGGGCCGGGCATGGTGCTCCTCGGCAAAAGGGAACAGTTGTTTCATAGACTAGCAAGCCAAGAACCGCTGAAGCGATCACGAGGGTTGAAAGGCTGATGACAGCGGCCTCACGTTCACCGTCTGACCACTTCCTCTTTGGGCTCTCTTCCATGCACCAATCTAGACCGTTTCCCATAGTTGGGACGAGTGTCTCTCCAAGTAGCAAGAACTGGTAGTATCCGATGATTTGTTCTCAAAGCGGTATCGGCCTTGGTTCCTATTCGCAAATATTCACCTGAACGTGACAAGGCCAAGAAGACCCTATGATGAAGCTCAGTACTGGCGCCCTAATCACAGCGCTCGGATGGATGGTCTCGTCGACCGCCGTGGTCGGAGCCGTCGCATTTGCGATGGTCTGGCAATCAGTATTCGACTTCGGTGGCGCATATCCTCCTGAGCTCGTCTACTTTCTCCTTTGGCCCCTTCTGGCCTTTGGCGCGATCATAACATACTCTGGAGCTAGGACCCTTCATCGGCCAATCCTGTTGCTGTTCTCTCTGTCGAGTGTCGTCATTATGCTGATCACGCTTCAGTATATGCCGTGTTTTCCCATAGAAAGATGCCTAGTTGTGCCTTGACAACACCTATGGGTAGTTTGTCCAGAGAATTGGCATGAATTTCTACAGTGATAACTACCAGGTTGGTTGCCAGTTCGTTACATTCCGCAAATATTTCCACAGGACGAGATTATGGCCAGAAATGCACTCGTTGAGATTGAGCAGGGGAGTCTTATTCACTGCAATCGGATGGTTTCTCTCGGCAGACGCGATCCTGGGTGCATTCGCATTCCTCATGGTACGAATGTCCGTGGGGGAGTTTGGCGGCCGATACCCTCCAGATCTCATCTTCTTTCTCATTTGGCCACTTCTGCTTGCAGGAGTCTTCGTTTCTTACCATGGATCGTTGCTGCTTCACAAACGGACAGTGCTGCTATTCCCATTTGCCGGAATCGGCATATTGTTGTACATGCTCCAATACCTGACGTGCGTACCCTGGATACAATGTGTTGCGCCCTAGAATAGTCATCGAACTGTGAAGAAACCTGTCGAAGTCAGAAAATCACGCCCAATGGGACAGTTGTTTCTGTGCTTTGTAGTAGCCTAGCAAACGACTCGCCTCCGCCCAATTTCTGGAGGGAATGAGCAGTCTCTTCCATGCTTCCGAGAGAGCCTCCTCAAGGCTCCTGAATCGGGACGGCTCTCCGGTAAGCGCTCTCCTCGCGAGTTCTCGGAATCTCCAGACCCCGAGTGGGACCCATTCCTTCGTCACTTCGAGGAAGACGATTGCCCCGGCTTGTGTCCGATTTCGGTCGAGATATTCCAGTACAGGGAGGCGTGATGCGTGATAAGCGCCTGCGATGTTTGTGGGATAGTCTTTCCTTCCTTTGTTGAGTTCGTAGTCGCCGAAGACCTCTGGTCTTGGCCCGGTCAGCCAGCCTTCTATGACTTCGAACATCCAGCCTGTCGGGAGTAGAAGAACGTGCACGTTGTTCCCCACCGCGTGGGCGATGAACAATCGGAACTCGTCTAGCCGAGGATGATCTAGTACTTTTCGTCGAAGGTCTTTCGATAGAATATCGTCAATCGCGGTAATGCTCCATTCCGTCGGGACCAATCTACGTGTCCTGCTCGCTCCCAGGAGACCGATGGAAAACATTCTGACAATGTGTTGCTGTGATACTCCATTCTGATAGAGAGATTGAGCCCCTTCGTTGGCAGGAAGGTCCGTGTCGGATACGACATTATCGATCTGTCGCGGGACATCTGGGTTGCTTGCAAGCCTAAGCCGTTCTACGACGCCCGATGGTCCGTGAGGCGAGCTTCTTGTCAAGAGATTAATTCGAACATACGGTTTTTTCTTCAAGACCAGCTCTGTGTCAGTTGGGGTCTCTGACATCACAAGCTCCTGGACAAGCGACAATGTCTTGTCCGGATTTCTTGCGTCCTGGACCTTTACAGTGGACTTTCCGCGAACCAGACCAAACCGATATCGTAGCAGCTCGTCTATGGATTTGTCAAGCCAACGGTCCGGAGCATCGAGCAAGGACGGGTCCGACTCCTGCAACACAGGGACCAAGGGACCTGCCAAGAGGTTAGGATAACCGTAGCTACCAAGAAAGACGCCAGGGGGAGAAGCTCCGAAAAACTCGGTCTTCCCAACCACCTTCTCGATATCAACCAGACTCTTTGCCCTCAAGAAGACCGGACACCGGGAAGAGTTCTGGACACAAACCAACCGATTGCCCTTGCAGATCTCACATGATACCTCGTGGCTCTGCTCGCTCCGTGCTGGCCGATAGAGGGTCTCCTGCAAGCTTATCGCCTGCTCGGTAAGGAAAGCAATTTCAAGCCGGAATACTCAGTCTACCAATAGCAAGGGGCGGGTTCAAATCCGTTTCCCGCCGGCCTTGGTGAAAACAACGATGAAGGAAGCCCTCCTCTACCAGCCACTGGCAGATTCAAGGGTCAGATGCACAGCATGCGCTCGCTACTGCAACATTCCCGAAGGAAAGGTGGGCCTTTGCGGAGTCCGCCAGAATATCGGTGGAAAACTCCAGCTCCTAGTCTATGGAAAAGTGATCACCGGCCACATCGACCCGATCGAGAAGAAACCCGTGGTCCACTACATGCCCGGGTCGAAAATATTCTCCATCGCAACAACCGGTTGTAACTGGCTTTGCCATCCCGCTGGAGCTGAGATCTTACTCTCAAACGGCGATAAGAAACCCGTGGAGGAGTTGCTGCCTGGAGATTCTCTCTGGTCTTATGACATAGACAATGGGATGAATATTCACCCGAACGTCGTTACACGTACAGGGTCCCGTTTTGCCCGGATCTGGGACCTAAGATACGGAGCCCGGGGTGCTGGGCACCTCTCCCTAACTGCCGAGCATCCTGTTATGACAGACTCCGGATGGAAATCAGTAGAGAAGGTTGCACCGGGAGAAAAGATTCTGAAGGTTTGGTATCAGAATACCAAAGACTGGAAACGTAAGAGGCCGGGGTCTATTCAGCGAGCTGTATTCAACTGCACAAAATGCGGGGAGTCCGTGAAGGGAATTGACAACTGGGCTGGCACAGGAATACTGAGAGGCTCAGGACCTGGCTGCACCGCCATCCTTCTGAAGGCCAGAAGCGGTTATACCAGCTTCTTGACGAAATGGGCTTGGAATACGATCAGGAGTATCGAATCCAGCCGGAGCACCGACTGTCAGATTCCAGAGCTACATACATCGCAGACGCGGCGTTTCCCGATTCCAAACTGGACATCGAGATAGATGGCTGGTGGCATTACAAGCACGAGCGAACCCGCGAGAGAGACCTTGTTAGGGATCAAACACTCCGCGAGAACGGGTGGCAAGTTCTCAGAATATCGGGCAGGCACGCGTATGATCATCGCGAAGAGGTGAAGGCACTCATCGTACAGCATCTTGCGGCCCCTTTGATGCTAAACAAGCGAACATGGCTCGATGTAACAAGCGTAAAGCCGACCGAACATTTTGAGCCAGTATACAGCTTCGAGTGTATCCCCAACCACAACTACGTTGGGGATAGCATAATCCTCCACAACTGCAGCTACTGCTTTACTCCGGACACCTCTGTTTTCACGACCAGGGGCGTAAAGACTCTTGCCGAGCTCTATCAAGAGGGGACCAACGAGACTGGAAATGGATTGAGTAGTAAGCGGAACATATCAGGTGTTTCCGCGTTGACCCACAGAGGCAGGTTCCGCCGTGTCAAAAAGGTCTTCAGGCATTTCTATGAAGGCCCGGTTCTAACGATAAAACCGTCGTACCTGCCCGCGCTGAGATGCACACCTGACCACGGTATTCTGGCAACTACGGACCCCGAAAGACCCCCACGAAAGGTACAGGCTCGCTTCATCACCACGAAGAATTACCTTCTATTACCAAAGATGAGAGCACACAAGCATGTAAGCCGCCTTGACTTGTCAGCATTTCTCAAAGGCGTTGACCTCCCGAAGTACAAGGGCATTCGATCGACTCGTCAATGGCACCTAACGCGCTCAACACTTACGAGAATCGTTGAGATGTCCCGGAACGGGAGTAGCAGCCTTGAGATCGGTGAAGTACTGAAACTTCACCCGGGAATAGTCGAAAGGGCCCGAGCTAGGCTCTCGCGTTCGAGCCCCACGGGGCTCTCCACTCCGTACAATCGCTACAGAGTTAGCGTGTCAAAAGGAACTGTCAGACTTAGCAACAGCAAGCATACCCTTCCAAGGTTCATAGGTTTGGACGAAGACTTTGCGAAGCTTTTGGGATACTATTGCGCTGACGGGTCCACGTCAAAGCAAATCAACCGACCAAATTCTTTTACAGTCTGTTTCACATTTGGCAAAGATGAGACATCGAATGTTGGCGATGTTCGGGAGCTGGTGAAACGAGTGTTCGGACTTGAATGTAGTGTAACGAGGCAGGGATCGGTTGTGCATGTGTATCTTTCCAACTCAATCCTCGGTCACATTTTCAAAACTTTATGCGGAAATGACACATATTCTAAGAAGGTCCCTGAGTTTGTGTTATCGAGCAGTCATAGAGGAATAGTCAAAGCCTTCTTGACAGGTTACTTGAATGGAGACGGGTACGAGACGGCAGCGAATGGGAGTGAGGATGAAAGTTTTCTAGGAGCAAACTCAGTCTCCAAGAGTCTCAGTCTTGGGGTTGCCCTACTCTTCCTGAAGTTAGGCTCAGTTCCAAGGTTCTACCTTGGGGAAAACAGTCCCTCAACCGTCATTGAAGGCAGAACTGTGTCCCGTCATACCGACTACCTCGTGAAGGTGCTAAAGAGAAACTCTTCTTCCTCGAGTGAGACCCTCGAGTGGGAGGACATTAGAGGGTTGGTTGTCGAGAGAGAGGATTGCTATCTAATCCCCGTCAAGTCGGTCACTGGCGAGAGCTACAGTGGGTTCGTTTACAACATGGAAGTTGAAGAAGACCATACCTACCTGGCAAATTTTTTCGCTGTAAGTAATTGCCAGAACTTTGACATTAGTCAGCGGAGGAAGGTGGAGGGGACTGATCTTATGCCTCCTGATGTGGTCAGCTTGGCGCTGAGCCATGGTTGTCAGGGCTTGGCGTATACGTATAATCAGCCCACGATATTCATGGAGTTCGCTCGGGATATCGGGGTTGAAGCTCGTAAGAACGGGCTCATCAACATATTTGTCTCCAATGGATTCGATACTCCAGATACGGTTGCGTTGATGGATGATTTTCTCGATTGTATAACCGTCGATTTCAAGGGCAGCGCGGAGACCAGTTTTGTCAGAAAGTATATCGGAATACCGGATGCGCAACCAATTTTCCAAACGATTCAGGAGATCAGGGACCGAGGCAAGACACACATTGAGATCACAGACTTGATCGTCCCTGAGATAGGCGATAATCTCGACGAG
>VBBE01000227.1 GCA_005884605.1 Candidatus Bathyarchaeota archaeon | reverse complement strand
AGCAAACGAAAATTGTAACTGTGAAATTTATTCGCTGCTAGTTGCTCCGTTTCTCCCGCCGCCACGCGTTGACACCTGAATTATGCACCTACGTTAAACTTGTGGCCGGAATCAGTGGGTTTCAAGCATTCTGCGGCTCACCCATTTGGCAACGATGTTCTACCCGCAAGTGCGTAAAATTCTACGCAGAGCCCGCTTTGTATTTTCAATAAGATACAGACTTTGCACGACAAAGTGGACGGTCTTTACGTGGCCGAGAAATTTAGAAACCCAGCTCGCCTACGCATAATTCAGGTTGCATGACATGACACGGCATCAGCGGCCCCGCCGCGCGCTTGAAATTCTTATCCTTTCGGGCGTGCGATAATTCTGTCCTCATGACAAGGTCCAGTATGTTCTCGTTGGCAACGCTCGTAGTCGCGGCAGCGGTGCTGTTTTTCATGAAATTGGGCGGTCCGCCTCTGGAGCCGTTCGATGACGCGACGTACGCTGATATCGCTAAGAACATCGTAAAGACTGGCGACTGGCTGCACTTTCGGTGGCTGGGCGGCGCAACTTTCCTCGAAAAACCGCCTTTACAATCGTGGCTGATTGCGGCCTCATTCAAGATATTCGGACAAAGTGAATTCGCTGCCAGGTTGTTTTCATCGCTCTGCGGATTGGGGACTATTCTCGTCACCGTTCTATTAGGGCGCGAGCTATTCTCTTCTAACACCGCAGGCTTGATGAGCGGATGCCTCCTCCTTTCCGTCGACTCCTTCTTTGCATATTCGACAAGGGTTATGATGGATGTCCCCGTAACCTTCTTCATTACTTGCACCCTATTTTTCTTCTATTTTGGATTGAAGCAGGACAGGTTCTTGATATGGCTTTTTTACGGGGTGTCCTTTGCTCTCGCAATACTGACGAAAAGTGTAGTAGGGCTAGTCGGGCCGGCGACCTCAATTCTTTTCCTCCTTGCGACTCATCGCCATCAAATTCTCACGCGAAATTTTCTGATCGGAAACTGCGTAGGAGTACTGCTGCTAGCGCCTTGGCACATCTGGGCCTACTGGCGTTATGGAACGATTTTTTTGCGAGAGTATTTCGGCTACCACGTCTGGCAGAGAATTACGGGAGAAATCGGCGTTCACAGGCATTCATTCTGGTTTTTCGCGCAGCAGCTTTTCGAAACAGACACTCTGCTCCTCATTCTAGCAATCTTTGGCGCAGTCGCATTGATTTATCGAGCCATACGCGACAACCAAAAGGGTAACTGGCTCGTCATAATCTGGGGTTGCTCCGTTTTTCTGCCAATCAGCCTCGCCAGGTCCAAGTTGTTTTGGTACGTAGTGCCACTTTATCCTCCTCTCTGCATCTATGCCGGATATGCGTTGCACCGATTAGTCGTGGGTTCGGTCGCTCGCAGAGTTGTAGCCCTCGCACTGCTATTGCCCTTTGTATGGACAGCCTATAATTTTCAGGCTCATCGCATGCGTCGTGACTGGGATGATGATCCTATTTATCAGCTTAAAAATGCGCTGATCGAAATCACAGCACAATCCCCTCCAGGGGAAGTGTTCTATGTCTACCGCTTTGGAGCTGCAGTACCGTTGACAAATTTCTACGCCGATAGGAAAGCCGTATATCTTTTCGACAATCCTGCAGCGTTGGCGGTGTTTCAAAAGATACCGAGCGACTATGTGACAAACGGTTTTGCGAAGTACTTACCCGGCGCGAGTGACCTCGTCGAATTCATGGCAACCCAACGAAACAGTATCTTCATCTTGGAAAAGGCGACATACGAGGAACTGACTGGTAAAACGAATTGCTCTCTCAGGGCTAGCACGTCGACTCTCATGTTCGTTAACGCGTGCAATTAGTAACGTGATTCTTAAGGTATCGCTGTATCAATACCATCGGTCCAAACTGCACGGTCGCCGGTATGTATTTAAGTAGGTGATTCTATTGGCTGACCATTTGGCGGCCACGGCGGTGTACAAACTCGTATTGTGGTGGTGCATTGGCGGCAGCCCGCAGTGTCGTGTGCCTTGGAGATTATAACGATGGATATAGCATCGATGGCTTCGAGAGCCACCATAGTGCAGTGGTTTCCGGCCTTCGGTGTTCACGCGAGCGTTCGCATCGAAGCACACGACGGCGGATTGAAGGATCAATCGGGTGCAGAGCGCACCGATGGGGAGCGTCGCAGTCTGCGTTATGTCCACCGGATTGGTGTCGAAGCGCCCGGAAGGATACGCGGCCATGAGACTTTACCAACGTTTTAACTTCTTAGCGTCCCTGGTCAATAATTGGATTTTTAAAATTTCGATTTGAAGCCTTCTCTTTGATGTTTTCAATCGATTCGGGTTTAATTTCATACACCAGATACGAATAAGCGATGTGTCCCACCGGCTCAAAGTTATTCCGCAGCCACGCGTACTCTTCGGGATCAACTCCCACTCCCACCAGGTTGTTCGCTGTGACAACGATTCGCCCGGAGATTATATCCGTCGGGTTTACGATCGCATCGGGATGAGTCTTTTTATAACGTTCCAGATACAATTCGCTCTGACCCCAGTCTAGGTTGGAGTCAGCCAGGATTTTGTATGCCTTCGTCCGGTTCCATACCAACTCATTGAAGTAGGACAAATAGTGCGGGAAGTAAGACAAGACGGAGCACAAAAGGTAAAGGCATAAGGTCGCGCATCCCAGTTGTATTCTGAGGCCGACTGCCTTCCAGGATTTTAAAAAACAGCCGCTCAAGATATAGAGAAAGGGCAATACGACCAGAATGAATCTGATGCCGATATGAGTGCTAAAGAAGAAATCAAAGTAAACAAGAAAAAACAGAACCGGAATGACGAGAAAAAGTTCATTCTCAAAGAAGGCAAACTTCCTGCGGTTGATGCCATAGAAGAAGACAGCGAAGAGTATCAGCACCTGCATCGCGATTGGTTCCTTAAACAACAAAGTATAGAGAAAATATCCGGGAAACCCCTCGATTCTGTTGTTGACCCTGGTGTGCAGCTTTCCCAGCAGATAGAGATTTCCGTGCGTCGTTCCTTTGGCTTCCAGGTCTATGACCATGTCAAGTCCTTTTAGATAAGGGTACGGAATAGGAATGGGTAAATGCTTCAATCC
>VBBE01000226.1 GCA_005884605.1 Candidatus Bathyarchaeota archaeon | reverse complement strand
GTGACAACGACCTCTGTTCTTTCGAAGTTCGCTTTGTCTGTTGATTTGGGACAGGTGGATGCTGGTTCGCATGTTATCGTGGACCCGAGCATAATTTCATCGAGTTCGTACTCAGGCTCTGTTGACTATCAGTTCCAGCGAAAAGTGTTCCAAGACTCGAAGGGTCGATACTTCGTTTTCTACTACGATGGATATTCTGTTGGATACAGCTCGTCCTCGGATGGCGCTACCTGGTCCTCAAAGCAATCCATGCCACCCGGCTGGCCAGGCTATGCGGATTCGCTCACTTCCCTACCGTCGGTAGCGAACTATGGTGAGACCGTAGTCGTGAGTGCCGGCGACTACCTAGCTCCGGCATGGGGTACACGAGGAAACGTGAGTGTATCAGTTCGATATGCGATCGGCACCGTGTCTGGAAGTAGCATAAGTTGGGGCCAGACTCAGAACATAACAGCGTCTACGTATCATTGCGGAATTGATTGGGGATGTCAGGGAGTAAGCGTGGGCGTGAGGCTTGTCTATGCAATGCTGAATCCAAACGGAGACGTAGCGTTTTCTTATAACGCTTACAATAATACTGGTGGTTGCTGCTCAAACCAAAATGCGATTAGCGTAATCTACCGGAGAGGCGCTTCAACTTATTCGGCGACAGTCGAGTCGTACACGGCTTGCGATAACGAGCCAACCGCATCCGTGGTCGTCCCAGAAGGGGATCCAAGCTCAGGGATTGTAAGGCTCGTCTACGAGGATCCTGGTAGTAACCCCTGCTACAATGCTTACGACCAGCTAGACTCGATCACTTATTCTTCAACCCTCAATGCCATAGGACAAGTCGACTTCCTCAACGCCTATGAGGCGAACCACGAGTTTTCAGTGGCATCAGATGCTGAATACAACACGCACGTTGTTGTCGCTTCGACTCAGGGTTCTGCCTACTACCTTTTCCACAGCCCAGGATCTTCCTGGACTAATCCGGTCGAGGTGTTTGGCGCCAGCGTTCCAACTGTCACCGTGGACCTCTAACTCTTGTATCGTCCTTGAATCCGGCCAGTTCGACAAACTCCAGCAGTATTGGTCTAGTCTGGGCGGAGGGGAAAAATGGTCCATACAACGTGACCTTCGGGGCTATTCCTCTACAGACAGTCTGGTCGCCTTACGCCTTTCCAACCGCTCCATGGGACGGAAACGGTATTGCACCGTACGGACAGTATTTCCGTAGTCTCGATGAGTCTGTATCACCTGGAAATGGGATGCTGACTGTGACTCAGACGGACCTAAGCGTTCCAGGGAGAGGAATGAATCTCGAGATTACTCGGGTCTTCAACGGTGCAACCTTCTACCCTCCTTCAACACCGGTGCCAATTGGTGTTGGATGGGGGCTCAACTTTCCATGGTACGACAGCGGAAACAATGAAGTTCACCTGTGGAATGGTGAAAGCTACAGATTCTCCGCTGATTGGCTGACGGGTTGTTTCCCACACTGTTTATGGGAGAACCATCAAGGAGAATATTTCCGGCTCGTGCAGAATTCTGACTGGACTATTGACTTGGTTACGAGAGCAGGTGTGACCTATCATTTCAATAACATCAACTTCATGCTTTCAAAAATCATCGACTCGACTGGCAACAACTCTATCACGTTCAGTTACAACGGGAACAATATCTCTTCCATAACTGACACTGTTGGGAGGGTCTTCCTGTTCTGTTATAACAGCTTCAATTATGTCTCAAGCATCGATCAGGTCTCAAGCGGGAGTTGTAGTAACGAAACCGGCTTCGTCCGACGAGTTTCTTACAATTACGGCTACATGGGATTTGCCCAGTGGTACAATCTCACTAGCGTGGCCGACACTGCCGGGAGGCTTACTCAATTCAAGTATCAGACAGTCACCGATTCTTCCGTTACTCCATACATCATTTCCAGGATAACTTATCCAACCGGTTGGTATTCCAACTACGCCTATACTAGGAGTCTTCTAGGGAACTACGGTGTTATCTATCGTGTGTCGCAGCAGACAGTATATTCGTCCACAGGGTCGATAGTCCGCCAATTCTCTTACGTCTTCTACCAGGATTCAGGCACTGACCAGATTACGCGTTCCACAGTGACAGCATACAACGGAACCTCGATCGCGAGCTACATTGACTACTCATTTTCGTACGCGGGAGTAAAGTGGAACGTGTCTGACGCTAGTCATCACCTGGTGAGGGGCACCATTCAGCTCTTCGGGGTCCAAGGAGATGTACCCCAAGAGATAATTCTCGTCACAGATGGGACAGGACAAAGCGGCCCGACTCACATCGGCAGTTACACGAACTATTACAGGTACGACTACTGGGGAGACCTCATCTACAGTCACACAGTGATTAGTCCATCGACCAAATGGTATCATGACAGCTTCAACGCCTATTACAACAACGGACTTCCTCCCGGTTTCAACGCGTTCCAGGAAAGCTTCAGCCAGCTGAACGGTACTTTCTCCGACAACCCCTGGCTCACCTACAACGGGACATGGCGTGTGAGAAATGGAGTCTACAACGGGACCAGCCCGATTTTCAACCCGGCCCATCAAGAGGGCTTCTTCGCTTGGACCAACTTCACCGGCCCGAATATTTCCATCATTGCCTCCATCTACGTCACGAAACCGATGGTCTCCTCCGACAGAAGGGTGGGACTGATCGCGCATTATCCTGGGTACGGAATGAGAAAATGGGCACTCGTTCTCCACAACTCGACCAGCGGCGTCAAGCTTTCACTTCTGGACGAGAATGTTGCCTGGAGAGTGGAGAACCCTTGCACGTTAAACTATAATTCATGGTATAGGTTCAACTTCACAATAAGCGCGAAGCAAGCGTGGGGGACGGCAACTGCCCCCGGAGTCTCGTGCAGTGTTTCAGGATCGTTCACATCAAATGACATAACCGCTGCCGCAGGACTCGGGTTCTACGCCGGAGGATACTCAGCCCTCTTCGACAATGTGACAGTAACAACGGTCGCACCCAGTATAACAGGAACCAGTTTCTCCAACTCATTCATCCAAAGTGGCTCGCCGAGCTCAAATGTCAAGGGAGCACTAGCCGGAAGAGCGGAGCTTCAGAATGGAACGGGAACCATTCCTATCGAGACCTACTACTCGTATTGGTCATGGGGTGGACTGAACCAGGTCAAGAACCGCTACGACCCTGCAGGAAGCACTTTGTGGATCTCTACCTCTAGGACCTACGACGTATACGGAAACCCCTCCACTGTCGTGGATCCTAGAGGGAACTATACCTACCTCACCTATCCTGTCAAGTATCAGTATGCGTACTTGACTAATGAGACTCAGGTGTTGAAGCCGGGTTCGACCAAGATAACAAGACTCTACGGTTATGATCTCAACATGGGGACGTTACGCTTCAGCGTAGACCCGAACGGGTACAATTCCACTTACCAATACGACATTCTCGGA
>VBBE01000106.1 GCA_005884605.1 Candidatus Bathyarchaeota archaeon | reverse complement strand
AGAACCATCAAATCTTCAGCGTCTCTCTCGCGGCTCAGATAATACCCGGACTGTTGATGGGTATATACGGGGAAAAGGAGAGGGCTATCATAACCGCCGAAGCTCTTCACACAATCTATGCTCACGAATCTGAGATTCCGCAGTTCACAATCGAGGCTGGAGTCGTGAGGGTCGCGGACGCTTTGGATATGAAAGAGGGCCGGGCCAGGATTCCGTTTACGGCCGGGAAAAAGGACATTCATGCTCTTTCGGCAATGTCGATCAGGGACGTGAAAATCCGGAAGAGCAAACAGAAACCTATCATCGTAGAGATAAGCATGTACAATGAGTCAGGGATTTTCCAGGTTGATCAGTTACTAAAGAAGAAAATACTTGGAACGAAGATCGAGGGATTCATCGAAGTCGTGGCTCAGGTCGAAAACCAGCAGAGAAAAACGGTGCTCACAAGATACACGCTCGGCGCACCAGATACGTCGTCTCCAAAAGTCAGTATCGAGTAATCAGGAGGTCCCACGGGAACTGTCGATCCGGGAAAATCTATTGCGCCGGAATTCGTGTTCAGGCTGACTCTACTTTTGCTAGCTTCCCGTATCTTCCGACGTTAAGTTGGAGTTCGCCTCTAAACGAGTCAACATACCCGTTTTCGATTTGGACAGTGTCGTTGACTGCCACTTTTGTTATATTTTCGTTCCACAATGTGACCTTCACTGTTCCGGACTCGTCTTGAAGTGTTGCGCTGGCAACTTGTCCGGGTCCGAATTTTGTCTGTACGTCTCTCGGAGTCTCCATGTCGACGATCTTTCCCGCGACATCTACCCTTCTCATGCCAGGCTTGAGTTCCGCGATTTTCACTGCTGTTCCCCTGTTACGACTTCTCCGGTCGCGAAGTTGCCTCTTACCGATGTTATTCTAACTTTTACTTGGTCGCCTTGGTTCGTGCCGGGTACAAAGACGACAAAGTTGTTGATTCGGGCTATTCCATCCCCTCGCTTGCCGACGGAGTCGATCGTGACATCCACTTCTTGACCTTCCTCGACGGGTGCCGGTCCGCGGTTTCTGTCCTGTCCGCGGTCGCGGTCGTAACCGCGATCATATCCTCGGCCGCCACCGCCGCCTCCACCACCACGGCCGTAGCTTCCCCCTCCGCCGCCTCTGCTATACCCTCCGCCTCCACTGCTTCCTCCGCCGCTTCTAGAGTAACCTCCCTTTCTACCGTAGCTTCTTCTCGGTCTCTCTTCTCCCATTCTTTCTTGCAATCCTTTGTGTTTGTTAAGGGGTCTGAACCGCGCTAGGTCAATATGAAAAGATTGCTGCAAGCGAGAACTTGCTTGAAACCATTCTTATTCTGACAGGTCAGCCCAAAGACGCCTTCTAAAACGGTTTTTCAGGGCGGTTATGATATAAGACTTGACCTAGGCGACGATTTCGACCTTGAATCCCGCGCTTGGTTCTCTCGGTTGGTCGGAACTCGACGGCAAGCGTTCAAGGTCCATGGTGTCTGCTTTGAGCGTTCTAAGAATAGTCTCCTCGTTCTCCTTCAGAAGGTGGAGGTGTTCCGCCCCAGTACCGACTACTATCCGCTTGATATTCGAGCCTAGCGAGAGTCCCTTCGAGGACTTTTCGCGTCGAGCATGAGCGATTAAGTCTAGTAGTAGCTTGCCGTTGCGGATGGACGTATCGTCGAGTGCTTTCTCGAGCTCTGGCCAGCTTTCTTTGTGGATGCTTCTTGCGGCTCTGGATGGGAATTGTTGGTATATTGCTTCTGAAATGTGAGGGCATATTGGTGCAAGGAGCTTGCAAATTGTCAGCAGGGCCTCCCGCAGGCAATATTGGGTGGCCTTGAGGTCAGACACTTCTCTTCCAGTTTGGAGCCTATGCTTTACGGCTTCCAAGTAATCATCAGCGAGCGCGTGCCAAGTGAAGTTCCTTATCGCTTCCAAGGCCGTATTGAACTGAAACCCCTCGAACGCCTCTGATACTTCTTGTATCAGCTTCTGAAGGGAAGCGAGGAGCCAACGATCAACGAGGGGTAGGTTACTGGGTTTTTTTGGAGGTAGGGGTTGGGTGGTGTTGGCAAGAATGAACCTGGTTACGTTCCAGACCTTGGTCAGGAACTTCTTCCCATGTTCAAGTTCGTTCCAACGGAAGGGTATGTCGTATCCAGTCGATCCGCCAGATGCTGCCCATTGGCGAAACGCGTCGGCACCGACCTTCTTGACTGCTTCGTCCGCCACAACGTAATTTCCGTAGGATTTGTGCATCATACGACCATCGGTCCCTTTCACCATGCCGTTGATGAGGAGTGTCTTGTAAGGTGCTATGCCGAATAATGCGAGACTTCTGACTAGTAGGTAATAGTCCCAAGTTCGGACAATATCGAGCCCGTTTGGCTGAAGGTCCGCTGGGAAGAGTCGGTCGAATAGGTCTGATTTGTTAGGCCATCCGGCATGAACCGCGGCTGATATGGACGAGTCCATCCACGTGTCGAGTACATCTGTTTCGCCTTGAAGCTCGCGGTTGCCACATTTCGGGCATTTCTCGGCCGGTGGTTTGTCCTTGCGAGGGTCGACTGGAAGGCTGGTTTCACTCGGGATTATTGTAGACTCGCATTTTGTGCAATACCAAACGGGTATGGGCGTGGCAAAGATTCTCTGTCTGGAGATTACCCAGTCCCAGTCAAGAGACTCGGCCCAGTCGATGAGTCGTTGTTTGGAGAACGGTGGGATCCAGTCCAGCTTCCCGGCCCACTCTATGACCTTTTGAGTTAGGTCTCGGGTCTTCATGAACCATTGAGGTCTTGAGATGATCTCGACAGGGGTTTGGCATCGCCAACATGTTCCGATGTTCTGTGTTATTGATTCCGTCCTGTTGACGAGTCCTTTTGCCTGAAGTTCAGCAACTATTTTCTTTCTTGCTTCCTCGGCTTTCAGTCCCTTGAATCGTGGGTCGTCAACGGATAGCCTACCACTTTCTGACAAAGCCTTGATAACTGGGAGATGGTATTTCTTCTGCCATCTTACGTCGGTTTTGTCCCCGAACGTGCAAATCATCACTGCTCCTGTACCATAGCTGGGATCTACTTCGTCATCGGAAATGATGAGAGCTTGCTGGCCGAAGATGGGCACCGTAACGACCTTTCCCACTATCGTCCTGTACTTGTCATCTTTCGGATGTACTGCGATTCCGACGCATGCGGCTAGAAGCTCGGGGCGAGTCGATGCAATTTCGATGTCCTTGCCAGGTTCTCCGAACCGCATGTAGTGTAGTGTTCCCTTTCGCTCTTGGTACACTACCTCTGCTTCCGCTATCGCCGTCTCGTCACGGGGACACCAATTCACGGGGTGCTCGCCGCGATATAGATACCCTGATTTGAGAAGTTCAAGGAAGGAGAGTTGAGTAAGCCTGTAGTAAGAAGGGTCCATCGTCTCGTATTCGAGCGCCCAGTCGGAGGATATTCCTAGCAGGTTCATCGACTGTTTCATCTTGGTGATGTATTCAGCAGTAAGCTTGCGGCATATCTCAACGAACTGGTCCGGGGGTAGATCGTTCTTGCGGATCTTGAACGTCTGTTCAACTCTGACCTCTGTCGGTAGCCCGTGGCAATCCCAGCCCTGTGGAAAGTGAACGTTGAACCCCTTCATCCGTTTGTAACGTGCTACGAAATCGATGTAACACCAGTTCAGAGCGTTCCCGACATGAAAATCACCGCTAGGATACGGCGGAGGTGTGTCTATACTGAACGTTCTACGCGACTTGTCATGAGGGTCGAACCGGTAAACGTCGTGCTCTCGCCAATACTCGCGCCATTTGGATTCTTCGCCCACCGGATCAAAGTTCTTGCCTAGGACGTAATCGGGGCTCGACGCCGATCCAGCATGAGAAGAATTCTTTGGTTCCCTAGTAAGTGAACTGCTCAAATTCGGTTCTGTCGGACTTGGCGGTGATGCAAGCTCCTCACTCTAAACAGAGTAACGAGCAGCTTCAGGTGGCTTATAAGTTGTTGGAATTTGGGTGTTTGACATTCTTCTGATTAGCCAAGCCAAAGCAACAAGGATGGACACAGCTCCGACGATCAACGTGACTAGGGAGACGAGGCCAGGAAGAGTGGCAACGGCGCCCCCGAACACATCTGCTCCTACGCTGAATGTTTCAAAGTAGAAATCAAAGAACCAATGCAACAAGATCGCGGCATAAGCTCCATAACTCAGGTAGACCAAACCCAATGCGAATCCCGAGACTGCAGCGGTGACCGCTTTGCCGACTCCCCAATCAGTTCCTCCGGAAATAACATGCGCAATCCCAAAGAAAGAGGACGTCAGGAATAGCAAGATCCATTCGCTCCAGTGAATCCCACGCCGCCCATTAGTCGTGATTGTGGAAAGCCCTACCTTCGCTTTCGCTGATTCTGGAGACAAAAGTGAGGCGACAATGAGCGAAAGGTTTTTTGGCCTTGATCCGGGTTCGATTGAACGGCTCTTCCAAATCGTCATGACGAAAACTAGCAGTCCGAGAGTTGTAATCCTAAAGGCGATTTCTTCGCTGATAGGTGCGTAGGTTAGAGATGCGTAGAGTTCTGCCTGAGAAGGGCATGGATTCGGGAGATGCATGTTTGGCGGGGTACAGAGTTGTCCCGATGATATGCCTGCCTGGCTTAGGGTAATGCTAGCCACCAAAACTACCAGCAAAAGAGCGCTCGAAACCAAAGGCATTGCGACAAGCCAGCTAGATTTGAAATTGATTTGCCCCAGGTGCCGCAGGCGTCGCAACCCCGTCAGAAAGCCGTCTCTGGATGTGAACGCGACGATGAAGCACGCAACGTAGATAATTATGCAAGTGTCGGTGAGAAGAAGCAGGTCGACAGGAATTGGTGTAATTATTGGGTAGATGAAGAAGGCACCCGTGAAGAAATGTACCCTAATGCTCTCTAGTTGTCCAGCGAATTGGCGAGTAGTAACTAAGCCGAACGATATTCCAATGGCTAGGACATACGTTAGGACGGTGAAGGAAACTGCTCCGGCTGCGATCCTTCCGAGAAGTCCCCGAGGGGCTTGACTCATGCGCTTTGTTAGCCTAGCAGACTGGTATCTTTCCTTCGGTCAAGCGTTTCGTGAAGTCGTTGATGTTGTTCAGGTCGGATCTTGCGATTTCCGAGGCGGCTCTGGACACTTGCTTCAGCTCTACTCCCTTGTCGAGGATGAGTTCTACCCCCGCGACTTTGGGTTCGTTGATGGGTTTTCCTATTTGGCTGAGGAGCCAGACGTAAACTTCTTTTACGCCTGATATTTTTTGGTGGACGTGTTGGGCGATTTCGTACGTCAGAAGGTTGTAGATCTTTCCGACGTGGCTGACGGGGTTCTTGCCCGCAGCTGCTTCAGAGCAGGTTGGACGGTTTAGTGGTATTACGCCGTTGACTCGGTTTCCTCGGCCCACTTGGCCACCGTCGCCGTCGTCAGCTGAGGTTCCGAGCACGGTCAGGTATATTCCTCCCATTCCTCGTCCCCTTTTGTCCAAAGTGTTGATATCGACATTCACCCCGTCAAATTTCACTCTCGACTTCACGAAGCGCGTTACGTCTTCGACGACCTCCGCCTTACGCTGGAAGTATTGATTCTCGTTCTCGATCAGCCGGTCAACAAAGGCCATGGCGATTGTAAGGTTTAGATCTCTTCCCTCCCTTGAACCCATGATCTTGACGTCCTCTCCAGTTTCAGGAAATTCTTTCTTGAAACTGGGAGAGTTGATGTATCGTTCTGTGTGGAGGACGATTCTCTCCGTGTCGGTGAGTGGAGCGTAGCCGACTGCTGCGGATGTGTCGTTTGCGCCGTAGAATTTTCCTTTTCGGCTGAATATGTCTCGGAGGGCCTCTGAGCCTCGTGCTAGTTCGACTTGGTATCGAACGTGTCTTTCAGGGTCGACGAATCGGAGGTTTTTCTTGAACCATTTTTTCGCGGTCGTGACAGCGATCTCGTCTATAGGGACCGGGTCGCCGTCAACCTCGTAGGTGGCTCGATCCCCGAAGACCATGAGCATTGGACGTTTGACTTCACCGCCTCCGAAGTTCCTCCTGACGGCTCCCGCCGCTAGAAGTGCTTTGTCGATGTTGTGGTGCATGACTATGCCGTATCGTTTGATGTATTCTCGACTTAGGGAGATGGAGACTTCGTTCATGACGGCGTCACAAATGTGGTCGGGATGTCCGAGCCCTTTTCGCTCTACAATTTCGAGTTCTTGTTCGCCCACGGGGGTCTGTCTTAGTTCGCTGACAATTAGGCCCATTTTCTCAAACTCAAGAGTTCGAACGTGCCCGCGGCGAAGTTCTGTTATTAACGTTTGTTAGCCTATTCTCAAAGGAATATTTTCGGAGAAAATTACTTCTTGCGCACGGTGGTGACGATCGAGATCACGTCCCGATCTCGCAAAAGATAATCGTTGGGCAATCTCAGACCATCGCGAGTGTCAATAGCATAAAGCATTTTCTCGGCTAGTTCTGAATGTATCTCCTTGGCCAAGTCTTTCGGAGTATATTCACGGGGAACTAGGAAAGCGTCGGGTAGGACGTTTCCTTTCTTGTCAGAGAAAGACTTTGGATCTTCAACTGGATATACAGCGTTCATCCCTAGAAGCTTGAAGACTGCGGAGTTAAGGGCGAACTCAACTCCGGTCCTCATGAGCTTGGTCATTACCTTCTGCTGCACGTATGCAAGAGCCCATGCTTGGTCCTTGGATATTCGTGATTCGTCTAGGACCTTGAAGGTCTCTTCGCCCGGAACGTATTCTATCAACCCTTTTTCTTGTGCTCGTTTCAGTGCGAGTTCGGCTTCGCTGGAAGCAGGTATGACGAGTTGAGAGTTGAATTCCTCGCGAAGTTTCTCGAAGTTCTTCTCAGAATAGGCGAGGTCCATCTTGTTGGCGATAATCAAAGTTGGCTTTGATACCGATCGTATGTTTTCAGAGAATTTTCGAGAATCTTCGTCCTTCCAATCCTTCGGGTGTTTTGTGGATAGGTTTGCGGCCTCAAGCGCCACGGTTACATGTTCTAGTCTAACTCCTATTCCAGCGAGCTCCTTGGCGAAAGCTTTGTCGTAAGCTCCTGTCTTGAGAGGTCGTTTGCGTAACCGTTGCAATGATCTGTCGACGGATACCTTGAACCACAGAATCAGCTCTTCCTCGATGTCGTAGACGTCTAGTATTGGGTTGCCTATTCCAGCGTGAGCGATTTTGCCGTCCGAGTCGATGCTACCTGAGGCGTCGACTACGTGGAGAAGCGCGTCGGCTTGTGCTACTACGTTTAGGAACTGGGTTCCGAGCCCCTTACCCCTCCACGCCCCCTTGATGAGCCCAGGGAGGTCGAGGACCTCGACGGGTATGAATCGCCATCCGTCTACGCATTTCGAGTTGCGGGGTCGGTCTTTTAGGCCGAGCTCTCTGCAGACACAGAGGGTCTGAACTTGACCCAAAGCGGTGTTGGGCTTCTTTGTTGTAAACGGATAGGTTGAAACTTCTGCCGTGCTGGACGTGGCCGCGTTGAAGAACGTGGTTTTGCCGGTATTTGTCTTGCCAATGATGCCTATCCGGATCAACTAAGACTCACGGATAGAGTGTTTGGACTAACGTTGTATTATAGCTCATGGATTTCTTACTAGTGGCTTAGTTTGGGGTTTTCATGAAGGGCCGGTCGGGGGAAAATCGGCCACCCCTGGGGGTCAATATGAAAAAGAGTGTTTGAAAAAGTCAGATCGGCACGACGTTCCGCTGGGTCATGGCTTAGGGGAACCGTTTATAGAGAGAGTCTAACCCATCCGGCAGGGTCTGAGAAATGCCGTCGGAAATCACAAGCACAGATCAATTCGTAAGTCTGTCAGAGGGCGCCTTGGAATGCCGAGTAAGGCGCGCGAAGGACTTGGTTAAACTGAAGCTTCGGACCCCCCGACAGCTCTACACCCACAAGGTGAAAGTGGAACGGGCCGACGATGTCATCAAGCGGCTAAAGTGTGAGATAGTCGAAGTCTAGCCACCGTGAGCCACAGGGATTATCGTAACCCTCGTTCCGGGTTCGATCTGGGTCCTTAGACCATCGAAAATGTTGCAGTCCTGATCATTCAACAATATGATCACGTTCGGTCTAGGGTCTTCTGTTCCAACATCGACCAAAAGCTCTCTGAAAAATTTGTTGCCTACTGTTTTCAACAACGCCGAGATTAGTTCTTGCACGGTTAGAGTGGTTGAAACAGGCAGCATGATTTCCCTGTTTCCAGCTGCCGAGCCGAGGACTCCGATGAGTTTCACTGGCACGGCCTCAATGGGGATGGTCGCGGTCTCACTCAAACAAGAAAACCTCTTCTAGGTAACGCCTGCTGCCGACCCGTGATCCCTCAGGTAGCCGCTTAACCTTCCTTGATTGGATATATTCCTGATATCGAGATTGCGCCTCAGAAAAATCGGATCCTTGTAGCCAATCGATGGGGACGCCCCCTCCCAGAGGCCTTGAGGGAATGATATGGCGGGTTGATTTCGGGGGGAACAATTTTCCCTTTCCAACGGCCTCCACGACCTCTTTTTTCTCAATCTTGATTGTTGACATGATACGGCTCTCGGAGTCCCTGGGTTTCGCATCCTTGTTGTCCTGATAAGCGATGCTAACGCCATGCTTTCGAGCAGCCATCTCTATGCTGTGAGAGTCTCGGGCCATTTCGTATGGATTCTGACTACGGACCGGGAAGGCCAAGCAGATCCTAGGGTCCTCGACGGTGGCATACCATCGCCTGTTCAAAAGCCCATCCTCGCATTCGTCATGACTTACTTCCTTGGGACCCAGTCGTCTAAGGTCGTTCTCAAGATTCCGAACGTTTCGTCCAGAAAACTGCCTGAACCACCTTTCTACCCTGATTTGAGGGTCGTCATAGTCTACTAGAGCGGAGGGGATGAAGTTGCACTTCAGCTGTTTGATTGCGGCCAATCGATGCGTCCCGTCTAGAACGATTCCCGTTGTCCGGTCTGCGATGATTGGGTGTCGCAATACCGGGTTCTCTCTCAGAGCGTCAACAAGTCTTTCCAGGTCTTCAGCAATTGTCTCTTCATGCGGCTTCAGATCCGAAGTCTTTCTCAGTGTGATTAGAATGGGTATCCTGCCGCCGGCGATCGAATAGCCTTTCAGGGAAGAGTGGCCTTCCAAGAGGTTGCTAGGCCAGCGTACTATGCTTGGTCTTCTGGTCCTTCGGGTCCAATTTCGCCCGGTGCTGCGGCGCGTTTCGCCTCAACAATTTTCAGCCGGGTGACGTAGCCGACGATCCTGTTTCTAAGTCGTTTAGTTCTTGCATCGACAAGTACGGCTAGTGCTACCTTGTTTTCTTCATAATTCTTGCTGAACTTGTCCGGATACCGGGCAACGAGTTCTCTCGACACTTTCTTGACCGCGGCTATCCGAACTTTTCCCACGCTAGCACATCCGAGAAGCCGGCGGAGTCTCTGCTGGACTTTTAAATATTGGCGCGAAAGCGCGAGTGCGTTCTACTAACGCTTTTATAGTCTGGTTGGGAACCGAAATCGGTCCCATCCTTGGGAGAGAGCGAGATATCAACCGCTGCAGTGCATCGGCTCATAAAACGGGGCGGGGCGGGGCGAATCGGGGATGATGCAGCGGAGGAATTGCGAAAAGTGGTCGAAGAGTTTGCCATCCGGGTGGGAAAGGAAGCTCTGGAACTAGCAACGCATGCAGGGCGAAAAACAGTCAGATCCGAGGATATACGTCTCGCTGTCAAGCGCATACAGAAGGAATAGCCCTAAAACTCGCCCACACTTGAGATAAGGTTTTTATTCGCAACTCCGCCGGTCACTCTTTCTGAGTGCTTAGAGTAAATGTCGTATCTCGCTAACCAACAAGTCTTGATTCTGAAAGAGGGTTCTAACCGTAACCGCGGGAAGGACGCCCAGAGGAGCAATATTAGTGCCGCAAGGATCGTTTCTGAAGTTGTCAAAACAACCCTTGGACCACGGGGTATGGACAAGATGCTTGTCGACAGCCTCGGCGATGTCACCGTGACAAGCGATGGAGCCACAGTTCTTGACGAGTTAGATGTTCAGCATCCTGCCGCGAAGATGCTTGTTGAGATAGCTAAGACCCAAGACGATGAGGTGGGTGACGGAACCACATCTGTCGTTGTCCTCGCCGGTGAACTACTGAAGCGCGCAGAGCTTTTGCTCGACAAGGGTTTGCATCCGACCGTGATTAACGCTGGGTTCAAAAAGGCCGCTGAGAAGGCGCGTGAGATTCTGAACGAGCTCGGAAAACCCGTTGATCTAAAAGACACTGAGACGCTTCGGAAAATCGCGGTGACAGCGATGCGCGGAAAGTCCCTGGGAGGGGCGACGGAACACTTTGCGAATATTGCGGTTGAGGCGGTTAACCATGTTATTGAGAAGAGGGGTGATGCCTTCTCTGCCGACATTGAGAATATTCAGCTGGTGAAGAAGGAGGGCAAGAGCCTCCTTGACACCGCGCTGATCAAGGGCGTCATTGTGGACAAGGAAGTCGTCCATCCGGGAATGCCAAAGAGGATTGAGAAAGCGAAGATCGCGCTCTTGGATACGCCGCTTGAGATTGAGAAAACCGAGTTTAGTGCTGAGATCAAGATTAGTAACCCGCAACAGATGCAGTCCTTCCTCGACGAGGAGACAAAGCTCATGAAGGACATGGTTGAGAAGATCAAAAAGTCCGGCGCGAACGTTGTCCTCTGTCAGAAGGGGATCGACGAAGTGGCGCAGTCATTCATGGCCAAGAATGGAATATTGGCTGCTAGAAGAATCAAAAAGTCAGACATCGAGAAACTGTCGAGAGCAACGGGTGCTCGAATAATCACCAACCTGGAAGACATTCGCAGCGCGGACCTCGGATTCGCGGGTCTTGTTGAAGAGCGAAAGGTAGGTGACGATAAGATGGTGTTCATCGA
>VBBE01000075.1 GCA_005884605.1 Candidatus Bathyarchaeota archaeon | reverse complement strand
ATGCGAGGGCTCGGTGACCGGACCCGGTGATTGCAGGGACCAGCCGCCTCCACATGTAAGACCAGGCGGGGTTGCCATGAATCATTACAACCGGTCGGGCGCCGGAGCCTTCATCTACGTAGTGGATTGCGAGCCCGTCTAGGTGAACCCATCTCTCCGGGAAGGGCCATTCTTCGAAGTGTGGCCAGCCTTGTCGGATCATCTACAAGCCTCTCTCGTAAACAGCGTGATCGTTGACGAGATGCGCGGTCCGATAGCGATATAGGGATTTAGTAGCCTCAGACTCTCAATTCAGGTATCGGGTTCTCGGCTCGATCAATATCACTTCACTCAGCTTTCACATCTGGTTGCGAGTCATTCCTAGATTGGAGTTTTCGTTCTGTCCAGATGGGAGAAACTGTAATATTTCGTTGCTGCCGCAACAGCGTTCGAGCTGAGAGAATGGACTGGGGAATGAAAAACCGACTTTCAAGAATTATCAAGCCTGAGACGGGTCGCACAGTGATGCTTGCAGTGGACCACGGCTATTTTATGGGTCCCACTCACAAGCTGGAGGAGCCTCGGAAAACGATCGAGCCTCTTCTCGCCCATTCTGACGCGATAATGTGCACTCGTGGTGTGCTCAGGACTTCTATTAATCCAGGATCCACCGTGCCGATTGTCCTCCGAGTTTCGGGCGGAGCAAGCATAATCGGAGAATCTCTGACTAACGAGGCGATTACAACATCTGTCCGCGATGCTGTCCGGTTGAACGTCGCTGCGATGGCTCTATCGATATTTGTCGGGTCTGCGCACGAGCATCAGACCTTGACGAACCTTGGCAAGCTGGTGAATGAAGGAGAGGAACATGGAATTCCAGTTCTCGCCGTTACCGCCGTAGGGAAAGAGTTGGAGAAGCGTGATGCGCGCTATCTTGCGTTGGCTTGCAGAATCGCCGCGGAGATCGGGGCCCATTTTGTCAAGACATACTACTGCGAAGATTTCGGAAAAGTCGTGAAAGGCTGTCCAGTGCCATTGGTTGTAGCTGGAGGGCCAAAGCTTGAGACAGAACTAGACGCGTTTCAGCTCGCTTATGACGCGATCCAGGATGGAGCTGTGGGCGTGGACATGGGTCGGAACATCTGGCAATCCGAGCACCCAGTGCCAATGATAAAGGCAATTCGAGAGATAGTTCATGGAGGCGTGACTGTGAGGGAAGCCCAAGAAGTCTACGACCGGTCGAAGAATACCAAGGAACAGGTAATTCTCAGACCTTCCCTGGCACGCTAGTTTGTTTGGGGAGATTATCGATGACGAGGAAATTGTACTGGGAAGAACCCTATTCCAAGGAGTTCGCTGCTAAGGTGGTTTCTGTCGAGGGGCAAGCTGTAGTTCTGGACCAGACATTGTTTTATCCGCGCGGTGGCGGTGTAGCCTGCGACACTGGTACTCTCAACGGCTCGAAGGTTCATGAGACAACAAAAGCCGACGACAAAATACTCCACACGCTAGAAGCTCCCGGATCCTTGAACGTTGGCGACAACGTGACTGGACGGGTGGATTGGGAGAGGAGACATCGACTGATGAAGATGCATACCGCCGGCCACCTTCTCAGCTCCTTATTCTATTCAAAGGCCAACTGTCGGATAACGGGAAACCAGATTGACGTGGATCGGTCGAGGATGGACTTTGATCTGGAATCGTTCGACCGGAGCCAGATCGAAGGATACGTGGCGGAAGCGAATAAGCTGATAAGAAAAGACGCACCGGTAAAGACATACTTTCTAGGCCGGGACGAGGCTCTGAAGCTGCCGGATATGGTGAAGCTCGCAGAGGCCGCACCACCAGCGGAGGCGAAGCTTAGAATTGTGGAAATCGAAGGCGTTGACCGTCAAGCCGACGGAGGATTACATGTGTCCCATCTCAGAGAGATTGGACAGATCCAACTGCTCAAGCTGGAGAACAAGGGAAAGACGAACAGACGGTTGTATTACGACCTTATCGAGAAGGGTCCAAACAGATCTTCCGATTCTGTTCAAGCTCGTCCCACGATCGCCACCTAGACGGATCTCACGGTCTATCCGAATCAATTATCTCGTCGACAATTCGGCTCGACTTTGCCATTCTTCGCGATGGATGAAATCCTTCACAGATCGCCTACCACGTTTCAACGAGGGGGACGGAACATCTTTGCCGAAGTCCGGATAGCCTAGAGAAAGGATCCCTACAGGCTCGTAGTGTTCGGGAATACCTAGCTCATTTCTGAGAAGGCCTGGATTGAAGATTCCAACGCTACCCGCGAACCCCGCTGCCAGTCCCTCGTTTACAGCAGCCAGGAATACGAGCATACAGCTGCAACCAACATCGAAATACCAGAACGGGATTGGCCAGTCAATTTCTTTTCCGCCCGAACGAATCTTGTCCGGTTCGCGGTAGCGGTCGTGGACGATTTTCTCGCTCACGCACGGAATCAATAGGACTGGGGCGTCGCTTTTTAGATCTCTTAGCTTCCTCACCTTCTCGCGTTTTTCTTTGTCAGTTATTACTACGTAAGCGACCTCTTGGCTGTAGCCGGCGCTGGGATAGTGCTGGGCGAGTGAGAGAATTCGCTTGAGCTTCTCTCGGGGGACCGGGTCTGGTTTGAAAGCCCGGACCATTCTGCGAGCTAGTACAGTTCCCGTAAAGTCCATGTTGGTCGAGCTTTGCCTCCGACCCCTTCAAAAGCATGCCTTGAATCGTCGCGGGTTTTTATTTGGCTTCTTTTTGACCCTCTGCCAAACACGTGCTGGTGTTCCTGGGCTTTGCAATCTAGGATTGTTTGTCCATGATAACGTTTGACAACGCTGGAAAGCGTTTCGGAAATCTTGACGCCGTCAAGGATTTCTCGATTACGATCAAGGACGGGGAGATTCTCGGGCTTCTAGGTCCGAATGGTGCTGGCAAGACTACTTTGATGCTTATGATGGGCACGGTCTATCGTCCTACTAGCGGAACAATCTCGGTTAACGGGTATGATGTTGTGAAGCATCCTAACGAGGTCAGGAAGCTCATCGGAATCGCATTCCAGGACCCGCGGGTCGACGGCATCCTTAGCGCGTTTGACGTGTTGAACTGGCACCTCAAAATGACTACCATGTTCGACAAAGTCGAGCGGCGGAGAAGAGTTGAGGATGTCTTGAAGTCTCTAGATCTATGGGAGGCGCGCAAGAAACGGACCTGGCTGATGAGTGGTGGTATGAAGAAGAAAGTAGAGGACGCTAAGATCCTGGTTCAACGCCCAAGCATAGCTGTGTTCGATGAGCCCACAGCCTTCCTAGACGTGCCTAGCAGATTGTTGGTCTGGAAGATGATCCGCCAGCTGCGAGATGAGGGATCAACTGTCATCGTAGCTACCAACATGATGGACGAGGCCGAACGACTCTCCGAGAGAGTTGCTATAGTCAACAAGGGCAGGCTGGTAGCGAGCGAAACACCGGAGCAGCTGAAAGGCACGGTAAAGGGCGGCGAGGTGTTAGAGCTCACACTGAACGACGGGTCCGAATTCAAGCCTGACTTGTTGAGAGAATTCCCAGAGATCCACGATGTAAAGCAACAAGACAACAAGATCATGGTCTTTCTCAATTCTGGTACACTTCTTCTTCCCAAGATCGTTGACACTCTTAGCAGTCAAGGCTTCAAGATCGAAAGCGTCCGACTGAAAGAGGTCAGTCTTGAAGATGTCTTCCTTACCTACACTGGCCAGCGCCTTGAGTAGTCCGCCCTTAGCTAAGGAATCGTCCACTCGTCTCGTATTTCAGATGGCTTTGCGAGACGTGTCGGTCCTATTCAGGACCCCTTGGATTATCATCACTCGGAGCCTTGCATTCGTAATCCAGCTTTTCGTCTTCGCGTACCTCATCAGCCGACTCATCAACGTGCCAGGGCTCAACTTCTTCCAATACTACGCCGTAGGAAGCGTTGTCGCAACGATCGCTTCCATTTCCTTCGTTATTGGCTACGATATTTTCGAAGAGGCCGAAGAAGGCGTGCTCGATTACCTTCTAACCCTCCCGATCTCAAGACGACAGTTCATCATTGGTCGTGCACTCGGAGGAGCGCTAAGGGCAATAATCTACATCATTCCGATGTTCCTTGTCGTCGCTGTTATCGAGGGTTTCGCACAACCGCTCTCGATCCTCTCAGCTCTCCTCTCTCTCTTCCTATTGGCCTTTGGCGTTACGGGTATGTCAATAACTGTCGCAGTGAGTGTGAAGAGCGCCAACAGATTCGACGTGGTCCTCGCTCTTCTTGAACTCGCAGTCTCGAGGGCAAGCACTGCGCTCTACCCGATCGCGTTCATGCCGCTCTACGTCTCGGTTTTTGCGCCTTTCTCGCCGGTTTCTTTTGCCGCCGATAGTGCGCGCGCCTCCCTGGTTGGGTTCACGCTCGACCTCACAGCGATTGCTGGACTTGTCGCGTTTGTTGTGGTATTTCTTGGCTTAGGGGCGGCGTTCTATTTCCGCCGACTTGAGGGAGGAATCTATTCCTGAGCACGCGACTAATCCCACTGATCATCGAGAGAGATGTTCGGGTCCTCTTCTCAGACGCGTTCCTCGTCGCCATAATGTTCGCAAACTTTGCCATCGATCTATTCGTGACGGCCGCGACCTTCGGCCGGCTCGTGACAGGCCAAGGCGCGAACTACTTCCTTTTCATCGCACCCGGCTCGAATCTCATAACGGCCATGGTCGCCGCCTTCCAGTCAGGCAGAGATGTCTGGCGGGAGAAATACATCAAAGACCTGACCTCGTACCTTCTGACTCTTCCGGTGCAGAGGCCTGTTCTCGCTTTCTCAAGGGTTCTGGGCGGGGTTGTCAGAAGCGTCATCGCGACTTTCCCCGGGACGCTTGTAATTTGCTACCTCTACGGAATACTCTTTACTCCCAAGGTCTTCGTCGCCTACCTAATTGTCGGTCTCTTTTCTCTGGGAATCGTCGGCCTTTCGATGGCTGTTTCCGCGTTCTCTTCAAGTATCGAGATGTGGGTCACTATTCGGAGCGTGATCCAGCTTTACTTGTCTTTTCTGAGCACGCTGTTCTACTCGGTAAACGTATTTCCACAGCTATTAGCCCCGATAGTTTCGTCTAACCCGATGACTTGGGCGATACAATCGTTCCGGCAACTGTCGCCCATTTCATTTGCACAAGTTCCCGCCGGCGATTCTCTGGGGTCGATATTGATCCTAGCCGGACCCTCACTCGCCTTTGCGATGCTCGGAACAATCTGTTACATCTGGTACTCAAAACTCTAACTCGGCTTCCCTGGACCAGAAGGCTTGTTCTTTTGTCGGCTCCTCAGTATCAAATAGAGTACCACGACAAAGAATGCTAGAGATCCGATATCCAAACCCAGCCCGATGTAGTCTGGCCCGGCTGGCTGTCCGTTAGGTGGAGGTGGGGGAAGGCCTATGCACTTGGCTGTCGAAGGAGGTATCACTTGTATGGCAAGGACGATTAGAATCGTCCCGATGACGATGATCGTACCAAGTGGAAGTCTAGGGTTCGAATCTCGCGGAGCTGACCGTGCCCTCCTTCTTCTAATCAGGATGCTTGTCAGTAGCAAGATCGAAGCGACAGCGATAATGATAGCCGGGAGGTAGGTTTGCAGAAGATTGAGTATTGAGAAGGCTCCTTGTACTTGGAGAAAGACAAACCCAACGGACGAAGTATTCCCATCTGTAATGACCATACCCGCCGTGTAGAGTCCGGACGGTAGGTTACCGTCAGGGGTAATGGAGAGAGTGACAGTCTTGGCCTGATTCGGATTGACGACGAGACTGTAGTTTGACAGCGCTATCTCGCTCGCGGATGTTTGGCCGTAGGTTGTGAATGTGCTTGTGACATTCAGGTTGATGGTGACGGAGCTCGCAGTGGTATCTGTCAGGGAGATCTGCGAGTTGACTGTTTGGCCCGCGTTCACCGCCAGAGGAGCTAGCATTGAGCTGGGAGCAATGGAGGAAGTTGCGTTCCCCGGGATCATTCCAAGCCGGTTCGCACTATACTCTGTGAACCAGAAATTGCCACTAGCGTCCAGTGCGTTACGGAGGGAGTATGCAAGGCCAGAGGTGGGGATTGCGAACTCATCCATTATCCCAGTCCTAGGGTCTAGTCGTCCGACCCTGTTTCCGAAGTGTTCGACGAACCAGAATCGGCCTTGCTTGTCGATGGAGATTGTTGCCGGGGCCGTCGTCTTGAAGGGTGAGGGCTGAGTGGTAGGATATTTTCTGAAGGTCGAATTAGATGGAATCAACTCCACGATTGAGCTCGCCCCGTGTTCCGAAACCCACACGTTCCCGTTCTTGTCGACAGCGATCCCAACGGGTGAAACCAGTGAGACGGAGGACGTGAATTCCTGGAAGCCGTGAGACGCCAAGTCAAACCGGGCAATCTTGCTAGCAAAACTTTCGGTGACCCACAGGTATGACGTCCCATTCTGGAAGGCGAGCTCGGCGGGGCCTGAGTTCGAGGTTGGCAGAGTAAACTTTGTGATTTGATCCGTCAGATGGTCGATCTTTCCAATGTAATTGGCAGTTGTGTCAGTGAACCATATTTCGTTGGTGGCATTGTCTACGATGACGAAGACGGGCGTCGAATTTGGCGTGTTCGTCAAGTATTGGTGGAACGTTACGGGAGACGCGGACGCATTGAGAACCCAGACACTAGGATTATTCTTGTTTTGATCGGTAAACCAGATTCTGCCTAGACCATCCAGTGCTAACGATGCCGGGATGGCCCCTCCTGTCTCGGGAATCGGAATTTGGTTGAAGGCTTTTGCTGTCTCGTTGAACTCGCCGATTTCGCCCGTGTTGTACTCCACGAACCAGAAGATGTGGTTCGGGGCAGAGACGATTGCATTCGGCCCCGGGTTCACGTACGGTATCGGGAATTCTGCAATCGGAGAGTTGGAACTGGGTTGTTGAGGAATCAGACTGCTTCCTGTTGCGTTGAGAAGGCCAGAGGACCCTCCCAGGATTATTGTAGACAGTGAGAGAAAACAGATAACGGAGAATGTTAGAGCTAAGCGTCGCTTGTTCTGAAATCTCAATCGCATGCCCTGCTGTCTCAGAAGTCCCACAGGTCTATGAATCTCTCACCTGCCTTCCTTAGAAGACTCGGGTTCTGGCTCCTCAATAGGAGTCGGATTTGTTCAGGTTGCTCCAGCTCATATGCAACAAAGTTCTCGGTCACTTGCCGCGTCTTGACTATACCCGCTCGCACAAGTCCCGCTAGATGTTCACTAACAGTGGATTTCGCTAGGTTTGTTTGCTCGCACAGCTGTTTGTTTGAGAGGATTGGGTCAGCAACTAGACTCGCCAAGATTTTCCTGTCTGTCTCTCTACGAAGAAAGGTGAAAATGGCCCTTTCTGCTTCGCCGATCCCGGCGGAATAGAGCCGAGAATACCCTCCTTCTTCTACTCGGATAATTTCGCCCGCCGTCGTCAACTTGTCCACATGGTACCGTGTAGAATTGAAGGACATGCCGAGGAGTCGCTGGAGTTCTCTGAGGTGAACGCCTGGGGCAAGCGAGATAAGTTGCTTGACCCTGACCCTACTGTTTCCCTGAACTCCCAGGGCTCTCTCCACTCCGAACAAGCAGGGCCAAGCTGAAGCTGGACAGCATCAGGAAGTCTAGAAAGTGCGACAAGTGCACCCCTGTTAGGGGAATGAAGATCAGCTGGTTAGACAAAAGTATGGTCTCAACTAGCTCGACTACTTGGCTAAGCGCGAGGAAGGCGAAAGCCAACGAGAGAAAAAGATATCTCGAGTCTCTCCGTCCGACATATGCAAGCAGAGAGATCAACAGGATTAAGGCCGAGAAAGCCACTAAGAGAACATGCACCAGCCCATCGGTAACGCTGAACACGGACGCCACGTCGCTCCTTCCATCGTTCAGGGGTTCACGTTAACTTTCCCATTCTGCATGAACAGGTGGATCGTGCAGGAAATGTAGCAATAAACCAAGAACGAGCCCGGTTGATCGGCGGTAAACGTCACATCACTACACTTGCTGGGACCCAGCGCAAAACCGCCGAAGTAGCTTTGTATCGCGAACCCATGAGACTGAACTGTATCATTGTTTATGACATGAATCGTAACAGTTCTCCCCACCGTGACATTCATCATAGGCCAAGAGCCGCTTTGGAACTTGCTACCGTTGAACCCGACATTCATCCCTTCGTTAGCCATCACCACGACGAAGTAGGCAGAGCTTGTGGGCACACTCGCGGGACGGGCCCAACAATTGGTTGTCCCGAGACCGAAGAAATGAAACGTAATAGAGAGATAGATGTTCGATGATTAAGAGAGTTATGGCTCAACCTGCGAACTAGAAAACCTCTATGTGAGACGCACAAGAACGGTTTCGGCATTGTTCGTAATTTGATCCAAAAACCCTTAGAATATCGCACTTAGAGACATCATTTCATGTTGGGATTCGGGGAAAGCTTTCTTCCGTGGACTGCGTCAACGCTGATTCCTGCGTTTGTAGGATTGCTTCTAATCGTGTTCGCAGGAATGAAATTACAGGCAAGATACGTTGCGGCGTTTGCTTTCGGGATTCTGTTCTGGTTTTTTGTCGACACGATAACCGGGGCGGCAAGCCTCGATGTCAACTCGGGTTTTTCGGGAGGCGTGGGCCAGGTCGCGATAGTAGGGCTCTTTGTGATTGGCTTGCTCTCCTTCTTTTCAGTTGATCGCAATCGGAATATCTTTTCTCCCCAATTGGCAGTTGGAAAGTATGGACTGACGATACCGATGCTGGTGGCAGTGGCATTAGGAATCCATGGGCTCGGCGAGGGTGCCGCCTTCGGCGGAACTGCAGCCATAACAACGAGTACGTCACTCCTCGACACATTCGGTGGCATTTCAGGAGGGGTGGCATATGTCTTGCACAAGGCGCTCGAACCTATGATAGTAGGCGCGTGCTATTGCGCATACTCTATCCAGCATGCTAGGACCACTACTGGTCGCCTGAGAGACCTAGCAGTTCTGAGCATAATCTTCACGATTCCCTCACTCATGGGTGCTGTCACCGGCTATTACCAAACCTACGACAGTAGTTACTTCTATGCTCTGGGCACCGGAACTGCGATCTATGCCGCGGTGAGACTCTTTGGACCTTTGTTCGACAATGCGAAAGTTGCAAGCTCGAAAGAATCGATGATGATGGCGGTACTCACAACCCTTGGACTCTTAACGATCTATTTCGCGGCCTTATTCCATTCAGGCTAAGATCAAACCGCTACTACAATTCTCGAGTCGATTCAAAAACCGCGCAAGTTCGATGGAGATGTCGGGTTAAGGTTTATCCGAAATCTAAGACTCTGATCCCGCTTCGTACTTCTGGGCCTCTCGTCGACTCATCGGACCACAAGGAGCCTTACGCTTTTCAGCTTCTTCTCTTTCTGGAAGGCACTAGTCATCGAAGCGACCTTCCTTCCCTCCCCTTCCAGGAGAAAGAGTTCGAAGCAGTTGTTTCGGCCCATCTTATTGTGAATATGGGTTCGCACAATGTCATCGTAGGCATGCTTCAACCGAGTGATTGGCTCTTCATTCGATTCGTCATGTGTAACTACGAGAATCGCGGCTACCAAACCAGTAAGAGATGCTTTCTCTCTCGAGTCAGACAGCAGGAGCCGGATTGCTGCTCTGACCACATCGGACCTTCCCGCGAACCCTTGCGATTCCTGAATGGTGGTCATCGAGTCGACGAGTTCGTCGGGTAACGAGACGCTGACGATTGTCATATACTTGACCTTGTGCGAATAATAACTTTCAAGTCGTCTCTTATATCAGTCTTATTAAAATCTGGAAAATACTTAATAATTTCGTCTTCATCTCGGGTGCCGTGAGTCTTCTCATCCCGGAATGGATTGTTCTCTTGCTAGGCTCTCTGAGTCTCGGAATGCTACACGGGATCATTCCGGACGAACATACCTGGCCAATCACATTCAGCTATTCAGTAGGTTCGGCTACCGGGAGAGGCGGTATGCTCTCAGGCGTGTTCTTCGCTTCATCCTTTACACTCCAACGCGCAATTATGGCTCAGCTAGTCTACTTTGCGCTCGCCAGTTATCTCGCCTTCGATGAAAGCTTGAACGCTGCAGTTTACGTGGCTGTTGGAATCGCTATGTCAATCGCAGGATACCTGATATTGTCCGGGAAGCTGCCGTCTTGGCATCCACTTGCTAGATTCCTGCGCACTCGCGGTGGAACACACTATGACGAGAAGGGTGTCTCGAGACAAGTTCCCATACATTGGTGTGTGATCCACGGGTTCATTGCCGGGTTTGGTGTCGACACAGGACTATTCACTACCTTCATCTATTTGGTCGCCGTTCCGGCAATGCCTGCGGCATACCTAGGGTTCGCACCTGGGGCAGCATTCGGCTTTGGCACACTGATCGTGCTCCTAGCAATTGGTTCACTCTTCGGGGGCGTCTTCCAGATCGCAAAGAGATGGGGTCCGGAACGAGTCCAGCTTTTCGGCACAAGGGCAGGGGCACGCAGCCTATTTTACGGCGGGATAATATTCATCATCGCGGGAGTACTCTTCCGAGCAGGTATACAAGACACGATCCCGCTTGATTTTGGGAATCTGATAGTTCTAGCCTTCATGATAGGAGTGATTGTTCCGATAATGATCATCACTTGGAGAGAGGTCAAGGTGAGCCCAGCCACCAACACTTGACGGTTCTCGCTGGATCGTCATGATCTCAACCTTGCTGCTGTTTCTCCTATTCACGTTCCATGATTCGGTGAAGGGAGGGGGATTTGAACACCAGTTTGCCGGTAGGTATGTGAACAATCAAAGTAGAGTGACACAGTCACCAAGATTAAGCGGCCCGTGAAAGATGGATCAATTTGTAATCGCCAGGGCCAATTCATCGTTATGGAGCATGTTGGAACGACGGTTCACTGAGTCTATTGAATGTGGAACTGGTAGTGGCTCTTTGATTATGAGTCGGCATAAATTCGAACTCTATATGGTCAAGAAGACGTAACTTACTGGATTCTAATTACGCGACTGTGAGATTTGGGCGGATATGGCAAAGATTTTAGTTGAGGAACGACCTTCCGATACTCTCCTTGGAACCAGAGAGATGCCCGGTCTGCGGAGCGTCTGTTAGGAAAGAGAATCTGAGATCACACTACGAGAAGGTGCACCCTCGAAAGGTTGCCTCGCTTGCCCAGCCTAAGACGTTGACGGTGGCTAGCAGCGGGTCCGTCTTTCGAAGTCATAGAAGGAGGAACATTCTGGTTCTCTCCATAGTCGTGCTCGTAGTGATTGGTGTATCTTTCGCGGCTGCAACCTATGACAGAGGGATTCACTGGCATCCGGTTCTTTCGATAACTTCGAACACGAGCGGTGCAGTAACGGTTCCGATGAACATTGGAATTGACCAGAGTCTTTGGAAGGACCACTCCCTGGATCAATACGGTGAGGGCGGGCTGTCACCCATGCACACTCATGACACGTCAGGAACCATCCATGTGGAGGCCAACACCTCTCATCACGACTTTACCCTCCACGAGTTTCTAGCTATCTGGGGTCAGCCGAGCGATGGTAGCGCGATCAACGGCAAGGCTGTGGTCTCGCTTACCATTGACGGCCAAGCACAGGCAAGTCCCACCCAAGACTTTGTTCTCAAGGACAAGCAACAGATCAGGATGGTCACGGCCTAGAAATTGCGGAGGTTGATTGGTAGACGCTACCGTTTAAAGGCACGAGTTATTGTTGGTAACGCTTTCGCCTCTTGAAGCCCACTAGGATAACTATCTCACGTGGACATGTCCGATGGAAATGCTTGGATGTGACTCATGAAATGGCAGAAAAGATCAAGCTTAGCATTCGCAGTATCGGGTCCCTCTCGGTGGGCGCCATGGAATCTGTCCCATGTCTTTCATGGCCACAGCATTGGTAGGTGGACTCCCCTCACAGAATATTTTCTCGGATTCTAGTGGGCGGAATGTCTGGGCGACTGGAGTGTCCTCGCGATTGTCGCGAGAGGAGCTGTTGAATCATAGTTGCCATTCTTAAATAATAGATTCGGTATTTGATTTGCATTAGTTATCTTGGATGAAGATCTTAATTCTCGCTCCAGTCACTTTGCTTGTGATTCTCTTGGCAGTTTTTCCT
>VBBE01000212.1 GCA_005884605.1 Candidatus Bathyarchaeota archaeon | reverse complement strand
CGTTCTCTTTGCCCTTGGGGGCGACTTTGACAAGGTAGACCAGTAGATTGTGTGGAATATGGATAGAGGGTGCTGAGGGCGGTTTCATGTTCCAGCAGTATTCGTAGAGTCCTCTGAGCTTCGCGAGCTCCTTCGGGTCTTTGACCTGTTTGCGGCCGAAGTAAGTGTCCTCGAGCTCATCCAACTCGCCAATGTACGTGGGTATGTCCTTGACCCAGACCGCCCTAGAGCCAACGCTCCTCTTGAACATCAAAAGAAGCAGGGATTGCGGAGGACCATACTTCAGCCATAATTGGGGAGCAATGACGTTTCCGACGGATTTCGATATCTTCGAGCCAGTCTTATCAATGAAATGTTCGTACCGGGTGTGAAAGGGAGGAGCCTCGCCCAGAACTTCTTCCATTACTCGATCGTTTGCTTTAACCGATTCAGTTAGGTCTTTTCCATAGGCTTCGTAGTTGATCTTGAGGGCTGACCATCTGGCCGCGAATTCTACTTTCCAGCTGAGCTTTCCATCTCCTTTTCTAACATCAACTTCGCCCTTGTGCCCGCAACCCTTGAGGGTCCCCGCTCTGAGTTCTACATCTTGACAGACGTATGTCACAACATGTCGCTCAGGAATGTACTCGAGTGCTTTCGTCGTGTATATCCGGCCACAATTCTTGCAGACAGGAAAATAGGGTAAAGTCTCAGTGTACTTCTCCTGGCCGAGAGTTTCCTTGATGATCTGACCAACTCTTGCGGCGTTGCGAAGAATCTTGTCGATTTGCTCGTTGAACAAACCCTCCTTGTAGGCACGGGTCCCCGAGACGGCGCGGTATACTATTCCCGTCTTGTCCAGAGAATCGAGAAGGAGCGAACCCATGTGTTGTCCATAGCTGTCATGACACCCGAACGGGTCCGGAATGCTGGACACTGGGAACCCGAGATACTTTGACAACGACTTCGGGAACCCCGCGGGTACCCGTCTCAGCCCATCCATATCATCGGAGAAAGCGATGAGTTCCGTTGTGACGCCTATGTTCTCCAGAGCCATCCTGACCCCGTGAGCTCTCGCGGCATCTCCAAAGCTCCCGATGTGAGGGATACCAGATGCACCAAGCCCGCTCTCAACCCGCAAAGATTTTCCTGGTCGTCCGAGCGTTTTTTCCCGCTCGACGATATCGGCCGCGATCTTGTCGAGCCAAGTTCCTCGTCCGATGATCTGCGGAGGTTCGAGGGTCAAGGGTTGGCTAGTTACTATGTCACGAGTGGTTCATAAAGAATGATGGGGATCTTCTTGGGTCAGATGACCGTTCGACGAGTATCCGCAATCGTCTAGCGCGAACATATTAATGCCAATCGCCAATTTTGCCGATCGGTGTCAGCGCAAATGAATTATCGAAGACTTGGCTCGGCAGGACTCAAACTAAGCGAACTATCACTCGGCTCCTGGGTGACCTACGGTGGACAAGTCGGCGAAGAAGTCGCAGTAAAGTGCATGTCCATCGCATACGATATGGGCGTCAATTTCTTCGACAGCGCGGAAGCCTACGCTGACGGGAAAGCCGAAATTGTAATGGGGAACATTTTCAAGAAGCTCGGGTGGGCTCGGGAGAGCATAGTTGTCTCTAGCAAGGTTTTCTGGGGAGGCGACGGACCCAATGACAAGGGCTTGTCTCGCAAGCACATCTTCGAGGCGTGCCGTAAGTCTCTCAAACGATTGCAACTCGATTATCTAGATCTATTCTTCTGTCATCGCCCAGACCCAAATACCCCCATCGAAGAAACTGTTCGTGCTATGGATGATCTGGTTCATCAGGGAAAGATACTCTACTGGGGCACATCTGAATGGAGTGCTGCCGACATCATGCGAGCACACGCACTTGCTCGAGAATATGATCTAACTCCTCCTCAAATGGAACAACCGCAGTACAACATGCTCCACCGTGAGCGCGTAGAGAAAGACTATCTGCCCGCATATCGAGAAGTCGGACTGGGCACGACGATATGGAGCCCGCTTGCTTCCGGGCTTCTGAGCGGGAAGTATGCGAAAGGCATTCCTCCTGGTTCCCGCGCGACCTTGGCACTAGAAGTCGCACCAAAACTCGATTCGGCTATACTAGAGCAAATTGAAGGTATTCTGGGGAACAAACCACAACAAGGCCAAGAATAGAGAAGAACCCAGTCTTTGATTTGATCGGGGGATGAACACATTGTTGACGGCCTCGAATCTCGAAATGTGCAGGCGGTTAATCGTTCCTGAATCGGGGCGGGGCCTAACTTCATCTTGTCCTTCCGAAAACTAGGACTCCTACAGCCCCGCAGAAGAACAAGGTTCCAACGTACAGAAACGTAAGGAACGCGTTGCTCCTCCATTGCTCGCATCCACCCGCAACAATTAGGCTACCCTGACAATTCACTAACACTGAAGATACGAAGAACAAGGTTCCTGCAGTTATCAGGCCGATTCCGATTATCAAGCTTACCGTTTTCATCTCGCTGTGACCTCGTCGAAGGAGCCTGGCGTTATTTCTGACTCTTCCACATCTCTCTTACGATTGAATTGGCGAGATAATCGTCAATCTCCGAGTGTTCTGGACGGACCCCCCGCTTACAGTTCTCGCAGATGATATCTCTCGCATCGTTGGAGTACTCGCAATTGTCGCACTTCCAGAAGCTTGCGTTGTTGTTGGTCATTGGCCCGCATAACCTCCCTGGCAATGTTCGAGTTCCTTTCTCAATCCGATCGCCTTTCCAGATGATTGAGAAAAACAACGATAATAGCGTAGTTCAACCCAGCGGCGGGGAAGGTGGGTACACCGTTGAACCCACGTCGCGAGTCATTGACGTAACTTAGTTCTCAGGACTTCGGTTCAATTCGACTATTGTCTCGGCTCCCCCATTGCTGATAGGAAGACCCAGTGAAGCCTTCGAGCATCATCCTAGTTGTCATTGCGGTAGGAGGGATCTTAGGAGGATTACTCATGTGGGAGACTGTTGGTCCGTCGCCCCTATGCGGGGGATGCTATCGCTACAATGCACCTGGGTGCTTTGTTACCCCTTGCCCAGGACGAGAATCATTGAACATCGAGACTTCACAGGTCAACTCGCCGACGAATCTGACTTTGAGCGTCAGGAACGTGGGTTCGGTGGGCACAACGCTCATCTCGTACGTCGTCAAAGACTCGCTTGGCAATCAATACGCAAAGATGAACTGGACAACACCCTTCATGAGCCCCAACCAACTCGCGGCAATCAACATAATCATAGATGGAAGCGCGTTCACGTTCCAATCCAAGAACACCTACAACATAGCTCTGACAACCACCCGGAACAACATATACACATTTACAATAACCGCATGACAAGATGAGCGTTTGATCTCTTCATAGGGACCTGGCCCATTTTCACAATCCTCAGTCACCTTTCTTTGCCTTTGGCAGTTTCTACTAGTTGAATGGCATTTGCTAAGCTCGTCGAAGTTAACTGTCCCTAGATATGTTTGTAGCGGGGGACCGGTGGGATTTGAACTGGAACTGGTTCAAATCCTTTTGGAAAGCAGCCGGTGAAGCTAGGATTGTAACGCCTCTGCTGGATCGTAACCATGCACATCGGCCGTTTTGGTCGAGGAACAAAATGGCATCATACACACGAGCCTAACTTACTTTCACTCATCTATTTCCTAATCATCAGCCGAGATGCAATTCTTGACGGGGCGTGTTCTTGGAAAAACCCGATCTTACACGAATCGTGACAAAACATGCGAGTGAATTAGCTTCCAAGGACCATCGCCGACGAACCGGCATGAACTATCTGCCCCTTGAAACGCGAATACAATTGCACCGCAAAGTCGGTGAGCTTCGCGGGCTCGGCCTTAGTTATGCGCAAATACTGGAACTCGTTTTCAGAAGACAACATGTGCGATTATCAAAGAGCACCGTTAGCGTGTGGACTCGTGGAATCCACAGTCCAACGGAAGACTCAACTCCTTTCTAGCCAATCCAACTCCCGAACTTGCCTATGTTATTGGTGTAATACTTAGTGATGGGAATCTCAACATTCACGCATACAGCGCCGAACTGATCCTGGCAGTAACCGACTATGAATTCGCAGAGGAATTCAGCAGATGTCTTGGAATAGTTCTGCAGAGAAAGCATCCATACACGGTCCGCTGGCACGCGAGAAAGAACAGATGGGTTGTTCAAGGGTCGAGTGTCCTCCTCTACAATTTTCTCCACCGTGACTGGAGGAATTTCAGAAAATGGATTGAACATTGTGATAAATGCACAGCATCATTTCTCAAAGCGTTCTACGATGGAGAAGGATGTATCAGTGGTCGGCACCTTATGGTATTCAATACAGATATGGGCCTCTTGTTATACGCAAAGCATCTGCTAAATTCACTTGGAGTAGGCACACTGGAACCGCGTCTAGTCAGCCTAGCCGGTACGAGCCTTAAAGATCCTCGCACAGGGAAGCTATACAAGAGACGCAAAGATTGTTACCGAATAGATGTTCAGGGTAGCTACCTTGCGCGGTTCAAGACGCAAGTTGGATTTACCATAAATAGAAAGAAAGCACGGCTGGAATATTACGCAAGAAATTCGCGCGT
>VBBE01000074.1 GCA_005884605.1 Candidatus Bathyarchaeota archaeon | reverse complement strand
CGTGTTGCTGTGTCTTGAGGTTGGCGCCTTCGAGCCTGTTCTGTTGGACTTTTAGCTTGTAGACGCACTGGGAGATCTTTTCTTTGAGTGGTTCTTGGTGGTGGATGCGATCTGTGACCTTCGAGAGTAAGGGTTCCCTTTGCTCTCGGTCCCAATTCTTCATGGACTTGTATGACATTTCTATCTTGAAAGCTGGTTTACTGGGGACAGGTTCCATGTGGGTTCTTGACACGTAAAGGTGTGATTTCATACCCTGCGTGGTAGAGAAATTCTAGCTCAGGCAATAGGTTGCCTGTTGTCAACAGATATTTGCCGGGTATGTTGTGTGGTCCACAGGACGGTTTTGGTTTATATGCAGTGTCAGAAAATTGGTAGGAAGTTGTGTTTTCCCCAATCCCAGTTTAGCATTGCTAGTTAAAAACCAGGTAATTCAGCATGCAGCTTTGACAGTGTTGTTTCTACCAAATTGCTGATTCTGGGTTTACAAGCCCGGTTTTACAGGGTTTTTGCGGTCGAACGCTTTTACCATTTTACCTCATAGAAGTCGCTTCCCTAGGATGAAAAAAATGGTACTAAACGATCTAACTCTAGAGAAGTTAGTCAGCGAGATCAACGGCTACAAAGAAAAAATGCGCAACATCTACGAGGAATACGGACGAGCCTCACAGGACCTCCAAGACAGAATCAACGTGCTAGGGTACACGTTGAACGAGCACCTCAAAGAGACCAAGGACCAGATCGGCAATACACCTCAACGACTGCTGAACCTTGAGACAAAATACGTGACCGGTGAAGTCAGCGAACAAGAATACCGCGGACAGCGAGAAGAATTCAAAGGCCTCCTACAGCGAAACCTCCACAGCATCGAAGAAATCAAAGACATGATCGAAGTTCTAACTCACATCGAGACCAGGCCACTGGCATCAGCAGACTTCAAACAGGCAAACCCACCAGCTCCACGAACCCTGATCGAGGAATGGGCGAAGAACGCCGTTCCACAGCAAGCACCAGCTGCCTCGCAACAGGCACCAGTGAACACACCGACTTCGCCAAGCGTCAAGTTTGCTGCAAGTTCCATTATCTCCGAGAGACCATGGGCTCCACCCACAACACCTACAGCACCCCAAACGTCCTATGCACCAGTCAGCGCCCCCATCTCGGCACCGACCCCAGTGACTGCCTCCGCCCAAGAACAAGCTCTACCGGTATCACCGATTACTGCTGATCCCATCGTCGCCGCCCCTGTCATCCCACTAACACAGGCGAGCACTGCTGCCGTTGACGATTCATTCGCGCGTGCTCCCGCGCAAGAATACGTCGAAGACATTGCAGACGCACTCGTGGTCAAGGTCGTCTGTCCAAAGTGCGGCGCCGACGTTCCCAAGGCAGCGAAGGTCTGGGAGCTCAAAGGTGGGAAGTCCAAGAAGAACGTGCTGATCGGCCTCTTCCAGTGCCAAGACTGCAGAGTCAAGTTCAGAGAAGCCCTTACCAGGGACATCATCTAGAACCTCAGAACTCGGCTCCTCAAATTCCCTTCACGTTTTTTTCTCGTTTCTTTTTGTCTAGGGTTAGCAAAGCCTTAAGTCGCAAGAACCTATCCCGATTCTTACCGTAAGGATTCAAAGAGGCTAGTGTTTGCAAGTGGAGAAAACAGAACCGAAACGTGCTGCACGTACAGAGAGAACACCGGAAAGAACTCCAGAAAGGGCTCCCGAAACAGCTCATGAGACCCGTCCTATGAGCCGGGCTCCTCCAGATGTTGTTTTCATCGGAAAAAAGCCGTTGATGGCGTATGCAACCGCTGTAATGATGCACTTCAACAGTGGATCGAGCCAATGCACCGTCAAGGCTAGAGGCCAGTCCATCAGCCACGCCGTGGATGTTGTGGAAGTAGTCAGGAACCGGTTCTTCCAGGGCAAGCTGGTCATCAAAGAAGTCAGGATTGGAACTGAGATGCTTGGCGAGGGAGATGAACAGCGGAACGTGTCCACGATAGAGATTGTCCTGACCAAAACTGAGTAGAAGAGTTCTACTTCATCATTCTAAGAGTACTTAGACCCCAGGTCCTCTCCACACTGTAAAGCTTGACCTCTGAGATCACTAGAGGCTTTCTCAGTGCGGACATGTTTTGCGGGGTCCATTCCATGAAAAGGGGTCTCTCAGGACTGTTCGTGTAGAGTGCTCGGTCGACTAGGAAGAGCTTGTTCATGTCGTTGAGCGAGTTGTAGATTATCGCTTTTATCCGGAGATATTCCTCGCTCACACAGTCTAACAGGACTTGGTCTGTGTATCCTGAGTCTAGGACCATTAGCTCTCCAGAAGGGCCTTGGTCAAGCTTCATTTGCTAAGCCAACAAACAAGCTCGTAGATGTTCCGTTCGTCAACTAGTATTGATGGAAACGGCTTATAATTCGTATCGCTACCCACGCATCCATAGTATGGAGAATGGTAACCGGCATGGTTACTATTCTACAGGAAGAGATCCTTCTGCTAGGGTTTGGTGGACGGTGTGGCGCGAGACTTGAGTAGGCCCCCCGGGCACCAAAATTCACGGTTACTATTCCATCTAGTGAATTGAGTAATCGTTTCAAGATTGGTTTCAGGAACTGTTTTCAGATTATGAATCAATAACGCGTTCAGATAGCGTTTCAAGATCCGATTTCCGGCTGCCGATCACCTTTTTTCCTATCCACAGCTGGTGACCCCGAGGATTAGTTATGCCAGCCCCCTAGATTCAGGGGATCATTCGATCCGAACTGCACGTATGCCCATTTCGCTTTGGCCGATGACAAGTATTCGAAAAGTCGTAGGCGGGCTCTGAAGCGAGTCCCTAGGCAAGGGGATCTTCAGAACCCGCTGGTCGCTCTAGAATTCTCTTTACCGCTTCTCTATCGCGCAACAGATAGTAGGTAGCGCCTCTCGTTTTCTGGCTTACTTTTGCAAGCCCGTCCGTGACAAGTCTGATTAGTTTTGTGGGGTGAGTCTCCACATCGTGCCACCTCCATCCTTGCAATGGTGTTCCAGAACTCTCCTCATATACAGCGGCCAACCTGAGCGTCTTGCTGTACTCGGGGAATCGTTCCAAGAAGTGCAGCACCCTAGCCTCCTCGGCCTGGGTCCGGCGCATCTGCCTACTTTCTTGATTGATGCTTTGAGCTGCCAGTTTTAACCCCTAGCGTCCTTGACCGTGTATAGAAGATAAAGGCTTTGACCGGTATGCGCCTCTCCAATCGCTCTCACGACAGCCGAATCCGACAGAGAAAATTAGGAGAAACTCCCCCATATTGACATAGAGGTGACACTCCCATTGGGCGATGAACTTCCACCAACCCCGTTTAACCCTCCACCCATACCCTCGCTATAGTGAACAAAGTTAAATGCGATCCACCCCCCTCTTCTTTTTCTATCAGACTTGCCCGCGCCGATAGTCGCTGAGTACTTCAAAAAGATCCACCGTATAATCTCGGCTCTCGACGAGACCAACTTCCGAATTATCCAGTGCATTAGAGAGTACGGGCCTCGGAACCTCCAAAGGGTCGCTCGGAAGGCCAAAATCCCCTACCCGACCGTACACGCAAGAGTCTCAAAACTCGAGAAACAAGGAATTCTTCGCACATGGGCAAGCCCAAGCTACGCGAAGATTGGATTGATCCGAGCAACAGTTCTACTGACCCCTACCCCTGGAAAGGATCTCTTGGCCGGAGAAGCGCTAAAGATTCCCGGATACTGGCTGCGAATCATGAGATGCATGGGCGAATGCAACGGCTATTATTCGATTCACGCCGTTCCGGAAGCAAACCGTAGTGACTTCCAACAGTACTTGGATCAGCTCGTCGCTTCGAACTTGGCCAGAGAGTATCGCATATACTGGCTGGAAGATCAGCACACCTCAATTCCCAATTTCGAATACTACGACACAACCATAGGAAAGTGGAGATTCACTTGGGAAACATGGCTACGACAGCTTTCAGATCATAAACTGGCGAAACATGCAAAGACGGGTCTCAAAACACCATCAAGACCGCCTTTTGACAAGAAGGACCTGATTATTCTGAAAGAACTCATGAAGAACGCCAGAGTCACGCTCGCCAACTTGGCCGGGATGTTAGGAACTACAGTACCCGGAGCGAAGTACCGTTTTGACAAGATAAGAGAAAGAGGGTTCATTCATGAGTTTGTTGTCGAGTTTTTGCCATACGCACCGGAAATATCAGAGTTGTACGAGGTGAGACTTGACTTCAAGAATGAAAGCAGTCTCATTTCAAAGACGAGCACCTTCCTTGCGCTTCCCTTCACACTGCACCAATCACAAATTCGAGGTATGAACTCGGTCGCCGCGAGGGTCTATCTCCCGCGAGGGGAGATGAGCAATCTTTACGCTCTCCTGTCCCGGTTGGTGAGGAATGGGATACTGAGTAACTTCGCATATCTCTTGCTTGATCCTCTTTCTATCAAAGCTCAAACATTTTCGTACGAGTACTATGACGACGAAGAGGGATGGGGGTACGACAATAACGACTACATTAGTAGACTGCAAAACCTCTTGACCGAATTTGAGGGCAATGAAGCGCAACAAGCAGTCTTCAGGCCAATGTCAATTGCAACGACCGCATAAGAATAGGCGATAGGGAGCAGCACATAGTCCGACGAGAACCTCGAAGACCCTAGAACTATCATAGATAGTCGTAAGCTAGCAGCGTCATGAACTCGGGAAAACCATCACCCGTCACAAGCACGTCAAGCAACTCTCCTGCAGTCTTATAGTTTGTAGTTTCGTGGGCTTGTTGTATGGCTCTTGTGCTCACCTTCGCGATTTCTTGATGCAAAGTGGTCCGGAATGACTGGCGCGTAATCGTAGAGCCTTCTAGAAGTTTGGCAGAGTGATAAATCCACTGCCAGATTTGCGCTCTACATATCTCAACAGTAGCAGTGTCTTCCATCAGGTTGTTAATAGACACGCAACCAACACCTTCCAGCCACGATTCTAGATACTGTAGGCTGATGGCCACATTTGCCCTCAGAGCCTGCTCGCTGATCTTCGGCTCAGGTACTCGCAGGAGATCCTCGCGGGTTACCTCCACAATCTTGTTCCCGCCAGCGGATTCCGGGGAAGTGTCATCAAAGACCCTCTTGACAACCGGCACTAGACCCGGATGCGCTACCCAAGCGCCTTCGTATCCCTCCGAGGCTTCTCGTTTCTTATCTGCAACTACCTTATCGATGGCTTCCTGGGATCGCGGGTCGCTCTTGATAGGAACTTGAGCCGCCATCCCCCCAATCGCATAGGCACCACGTCTGTGGCAGGATTGAGCCAGTAGAACAGAACAGGACTTGAGGAATGGCGTCGTCATCGGCAGGAGAGGCCTTTCAGGAACTACGAATCTCGCGTCGTGTCCTAAGAATTTGATTAGGCTAAAGATGTAGTCCCAGCGGCCGAAATTCAGGGCCGTTATCCTCTCTCGTAACTCATAGAGGATTTCTTCCATCTGGAACCCGGCGAGGATGGTTTCGATCAGGACGCTGCACCTTATGCTAGCGTGTGGAAGTCTAAGGGCGTCCTCCGAGTAGTCAAAGATATCGTTCCAGAGACGTGCCTCTAGATGACTCTCGAGTTTGGGAATGTAGAGGTAGGGCCCTGTACCTTGGCTGATCAACTTCTTGGCGTTGTGGTAGATGAAGAGGCCGTAGTCGAAGAGGGAAGCTGGGACGGGCCGGGATCCGTCTAAGAGGTGTTTCTCGACTAGATGCAAGCCGCGGGGCCGCATCATTAGAGTTGCAAGTTTGTTTCCTAGCTTGTACTCTCGATTATCTGGACCCTCGTATGTTATGGTCCGATCAACCGCGTCTCTAAGGTTAACCTGACCCTGAACGGTTCCCATCCACGTTGGCGAGTGGGAGTCTTCGAAATCGGCCATGTAAACGTCCGCGCCCGAGTTGAGCGCGTTTATTACCATTTTCCGATCAACCGGACCCGTGATCTCAACCCGTCTCTGTCTAAGATCAGCCGGGATAGGCCCGACCTTCCACTCGGACACCCGAGTACTACTGGTCTCGTCCAGAAAATCGGGAAGTGCTCCGTTTCGCAGGCTTTGATGAATCACCGTTCGCTTCTCCAGTAACAAGTCGAGGCGTGGAGAAAACTCCCTGACAAGTTCTCCAACAAAAGCCAGCGCGTCGGGTGTTAGTATCTCTTCGAGACCGCGGACGCTAGGATCTGTGACTCTGAGTGTTCGCGGTTCGTGCACTAGTTCGGTTCGCTTGTCGGCTTCGTCGGATAAGCGCAAGCCTATGGGACCCGGTCTCGCTCAGGCGTGGTCTTAGAACCTGAGGGTGCTGCAAGTGCTTCTTGCTCCTTGAACTGTACAGTTTCAGTGGATTCGCCCATCGCGGTCGTTGAAGATGTTCCGCTTGATAGTACGGTCGCGACTTCGTCGAAGTATTCTGTTCCCACAAACGCTTGGTGTTTCACCGCTGTATAGCCCGCAGGCTCGGCCCCGAATTCTCTCCTCTGTACACGAACATAGGCAGCCATTCCCTCAGCTGCGTATTGTTTGGCCAATTCGAACATCGATACCGAGAGACTGTGGAAGCCCGCCAAAGTGACAAACTGGAACTTGTAGCCCATCGTCGCCAGTTCCTTCTGGAACAGTTGTATGATCTCGGAGTCTAGGTTTTTCTCCCAGTTGAATGATGGCGAGCAGTTGTACGCTAGTAGCTTCCCGGGGTATATTCGGTGGACCGCTCCTGCAAACCTTCTAGCTTCATCAAGGTCCGGTGTAGGTGTCTCGCACCACAAAATGTCGGCGTAGGGCGCGTAGCTTATCGCTCGTGCAATGGCCGCTTCGAGGCCAGATTTGATTCTGTAGAAGCCCTCCGTTGTTCTTTCGCCTGTGGTGTAGGGCAAGTCCCTCGGGTCCCCATCGTTTGACAAGAGTTTCGCACCCATGGCATCTGTCCGCGCAATGAGATACGTCGGAACTCCCATCACGTCGGATGCAAGCCGAGCGGCAATTAGGGTCTTGATGAACTGATGAGTTGGGACGAGCACTTTTCCTCCTAGGTGGCCACACTTTTTCTCTGAAGCTAGTTGGTCTTCGAAGTGTACTCCTGCGGCTCCAGCCTCTATCATCGCCTTCATCAATTCGAAGGCGTTGAGAGGGCCTCCAAATCCTGCTTCCGCGTCAGCAATTATTGGAACGAACCAGTCGATTTTTCCCTGGCCGTTCATGAACTGTATCTGGTCGGCCCGCTGGAAAGCCTGGTTGATCCTCTTTACCAGATGCGGAACGCTGTTGGCCGGATACAGGCTCTGGTCAGGATATGTCTGGCCTGAGAGGTTAGCGTCGGCTGCTACCTGCCAACCGCTCATGTAGATTGCTTTGAGACCCGCTTGTACCATCTGGAGAGCCTGGGCTCCGGTGAGTGCACCGAGAGTAGGAATGTACGCTTCCTCCCTCAGGAGACGCTCAAACTTTTCCGCGCCCAGTCGGGCCAGGGTAAACTCTGGATGAACCGTCCCACGGAGCTTACAGACGTCCTCGGCCGAGTATGGTCGACGGATTCCGTTCCAACGTTCCGATCGCCAGGCCTGCGACAGTCGTTCAGACTCTCTACTGAGGTACTTTGTTCCATCGGTCAATGGAGCTTCTTGTCTTCGATGTCTGTCGGCGAATTATAAGTGTTGATGAAGTAATCGTCCAAGTTCTATCTTTTGATATATATTTGCATGTATAGCCTGTCCCTAGGTTCCTATGGCCGCAAGGATTATGGAATCTTCCAAGCCGTATTTGGGGAAGAACCCCTCTTGTTTCTAGAAAGGGTTTGGAAATATTTTCGGTAGTTGAGACCTTCAAGAACGTTTATGCATGGCTCCGCGGACTTGTCGCATGAAGCAGAATTTGAGACATGTTGCCGTTGGCCTATCAATCTGCTTGGCGCTCCTGACCAGTCTCGTCATTAGGCTGTGCCGATGACTCGGTCTTCCACACCCAATCCCCTGTGCCACTCCCATAGAGTGGATAGTGAGTGGCAAGAGTTACCTGGACACAATGGCGCTTGCTCGCCCTTTTGCTCGTCGGGGTCGTCTCACTCGCCTATACTCAGCGGGGCATCGCGGAAACACCCCGGGCTACAACCGGAGTCTCATGGAATCCGAATGTAAACTGTGTCCCAGTGGTCACTACTTTCGAAAACATAATGGAAACCAACCTGAATTCTTTCAACGGAGGATTCCTATCAGGGAGCCAGTATGCCACCTACAATCTGAAATATTTCGACCAGAACGGTAACGGCTCTTCCGAGCCGGGCGAACCCGTCGTGTACGACGTAAACAACAACGGAACCGCGGATGTGACAGCGGGAAAAGACGACCAGTTCTACTCGACTATGACTTCAGCCAGCGCGGACCGCAACCTATCTACTTCGCCTACCAGCCCGGTAGGAGGATCACTGGTTGGGCAACCGTTGAAGACCGAGCCCAGGCTGAAATATGTCGACGGGTCAACGACTGCTTACTACAATACTACCAACGGCAGTTGGGATTCAGGGGAC
>VBBE01000073.1 GCA_005884605.1 Candidatus Bathyarchaeota archaeon | reverse complement strand
ACTCGGCTCGATTACGTGAGGCAGGAAGCGGGTGCCAGTTTCCTTCACTTCCTCTTCAACCACGTCGAAACAGTCAGGGCAAACAGTGTATGACCCGATTTTCACCGGTTGTCCGGTCTTCTTGGCTGTGAGCAGTTTTTCTGGGTCATCTTTGGATATTAGATCGGCGATTCTTCCGGTTTGCTCTTGAAAGGTCTTTCTGAGGTTTTGGTGGTTTGGCTTTATTGATTTGATTTTGCGGAGCCGAGGCGTCGAGTAGGGCTTGAAGACTCGCAAGTCTTCCCCCGTCGCCTCCATATGTTTTCGAAGATCATAGTCTGTTCTGTACGCGAAACCTGCTACCTCGGTCCAACCCCAGCGGTCCAGCTCGATTTCATGATCGAATGTCTGAGCTGAATAGTGAGCCCTTTCCGTCGGAAGTTTTTCGAAGAATCTCTGGTGCTGTGCATCGACCCCCAGTTGGGTCAGGAACCGTTTCGATAGGGCCATGAAGTACGCCGCCCATGGTGCTTTGATTACTTTTCTCTTGACAGCTTCGCCCACCTGGACCTTGGTTGCGTTTTCTGTACCTTTGCTCCTAGATTCCTCAGTAACGATCGCTATCTCCTCAGATACGACCTCGTCGAGATACGGGCAGTCGGGCTCCGCCGGGTCGAAAAAGAGTTCGAAATCCATTATCGTGAACTCCCGCAATCGTATCGGACCCTGCCTAGGTGATATTTCGTTGCGAAGGACGGTTCCTACTTGGGCTATTCCGATCGGAAACTTTTCTCTCATTGTTTCGAGGATTCGGTGGAAGTTGACGAAAATTCCCTGCGCAGCTTCGGGGCGGCCGTAAGCGGGGTCTTCGCCGTATGGACCTATGCTAGTTTTGAACATGGTCATGAAGTATTGGGGAGGTCCCAGTTCTCCGCCGCATTCTGGGCATTTCACATATTTTTCCTTCAAGAGTGCGCCGAGTTGCTCCAGGTTCATTCCTTCGGTTTCGAGGCCCGTAGCCTCCTTGACCAATTGGTCTGCTCGGAATCGTCTGTGGCAGTTACTGCACTCCGTCATGGGGTCTTTGAAGTTCTCAACGTGTCCTGACGCTTCTAACACCTTATGAGGTGTAATTATTGGGGTTGAAACTTCGACAAACCCGTGTCGTTGGAGGAAGAATTGGCGCCACGTATCCTCGATCCGTCGCTTCAGTCCAACGCCTAGCGGACCTAAGTCAAGGAATCCGCTGAGGCCCCCGTAGATTTCGAATGAGCCCCAGAAGAATCCTCTTCGCCGAGCGGTCTCCGATAATAGCTTGTGTTTGTCCTTGATTTGTTGCCGCAAGGGGTTCAGGCTCAATGTTCCAGCAGAGGAGAGTATTTGCGGTTTATCCGCGTTCGGAACGGAATCAGTCGGCCTTGTTATCGGGCCTTCACATGCTTTACGATTGGAGGTCTTACCTTTCGAAGTATCCTATAGCCACAGAAGGGGCACTTGATTTCCGGGGTCATGGCAAGCTGGTCTGCTGTTAGTTTTGATCCGCAGTTGATGCATTCGTAAATTAGCCCGCCCGGGTTACGTTCTCGCGGGGGAGCTTCCGGTGGGGTCGATTCTCCTAGTGGTTCTTCGGGACCGGACTCCATAGTGCTAAACCAAGAAGTTCGGAAAATATACTGGGTTTAAGTTAAGGATTTCGAGGTTGAGTTCCCGGGTTTGGTTTTGTAGGTTTTCCCCCGGTTGATTTGTCTTTTGCGGAAGGTTCAGCGGTTGTCTCTGGTTTTTTCCGGAACAGGAAGAACAAGAGTATGACGATAGTGGCAGCCAATCCGATGATTGCCGGTATGATCACTTGGAGGCTGCTTTGTAACACAGACACTTGAAGGGTGCCGGTAGTCAAAGGAGCTCCATATTCGGGGGAGAAAAAGGTGAACGTGTGTGGCCCAAGGCTAGATGGAGCGTTGAAGGTGAACGTGACATCACTCTTTGAGCCGTGAGGAATGGAGACATTGGACTTACTTTGGACAGGCTGTCCGTCAACGTTCAAGCTCACAGTGATATCCATGTTGAGTATTGTTGAGTTGCTTTGTAGGCGCAGGGTCATCGTTATGGATTGCCCTTGGGTGGCAGTTGGGACGTTGTCCAGGGTTGCTTGAAGAATCGTCGATTCCGGTGTCGACTTGTCCTGTGTCGTGATTGTGACTCCAGTTGGGTCTTGGCCTAGGACGAAGAAGACTAACTTCCTTGCTCCGAGTTCTCCTCCTGCAGTTATGATACTTGTGAAGGCTCCACCTGTGCTCATGGTAATTGGCGCTGAAGCCAACAGTCTTCCTGGCAATAGTGGGTTGACGGGAATGTATGCGTAAGCTGGCGATTCAATACTGTTGGTGCAGGTGGGTGTCGCACATGGGCTGGGAGCTATCAGTGTGTTGCTAGCTATGGTGATTTTGAAGAGCCCTGAGTGCTGTCTCACACTGGTAACGGGAGGGGTGCCTGCAGGCAAGTTTACCGTTATGCTATTGCCCGAAGTTAAGCTGGTTACGACGACTCGGATGCCGCCGAGAGTTAGTGTCGCGTTTAGTTTGTATTCAAAGATCGCGGGTCCATTGGGAGGGTTGAAGGGGAAGTCGCCGGTGGGAAGGCTGATCGTCGCGCTCGATCCATGTGATTGTTGGGATATCCATTCATGTTCGAGGGTGATGGTTGCGTTCTCGTTTGATCCCGTCGGGTTAACAACCGTAAAAGTCCCGATCAGCGATACACCCGAGGTGAATGCCCCGTTTAGGAGGGTAACATTAGAAATGTACATTCCCTTTCCCAAGCTGCTGGAAAGAACTGACCTGGTGAGTGGAGATGGAGCGGAACCACTGTCTATCGCCACGACGCTTCCGGAGATACTTCCTGGCTTGGTCGAATTAGATGCATAGAAAAGCGAGCCGGCTACTGTGAGGCGTCTATTGTCTCCAGAGTATCCGAAAGATCCTGGGTTCACTTGGACCTGTTCTAGTCTGAAAAGATGGAATGCCTTGCCGTAGTCGAAGTTATTGAAGAAGACGCTTGTTACATTCCAGCTCGACCCGAGTGGGGCCTGCGGCAGAACACTCGTGAAATTGAACAAAAAGACACCCCTTGAAGGGGAGGAAAATGTCTGGGTCAGATTTGAAATTGGGGCGGAGGGAGAAAGAATCGACACAATATTGGAACCTGTGACGTTAACACCCTGGGTGTCATTCACCCTCACTTGGAGTGTGTCGCCTGGAACCCAGAAGTCCGTGGGAACCCCTCCAAGGGTCGTCTGGACGGACTCTTCGGCACTAGCACCCGTTGCGAGGAGTACGGCTGTTCCTCTGAACCAGGGATAAGTTGTAGTTGAGCTCGGGGTGGTTGTGTCGTTGAGTGCGATGAACTGTATGTTCTTGAGAGCTGTGAGCTGTGAAATTGAGCAGGAGGATGCCGTGCATGACCCTTGGGCGATAGGATGCGCAAGCGACAGTGGAATGGTGTTATTGAGACTGATGCTCGTTAGCGTGTACGATTTCGGGAAATAATAGGTGGTGACTGTCTGACCCCAGAGATGCTTGGGGTTTGTGGTTGTAGCGTTGTAGGTTACGGTAACATTCGCGTTGTGTGTCACCTGAGTAGGAGAGTTGAGCGTCATAGTATGAAATGAGGATTCAGTAGGGATATTGGCGACAGAGGCCACTTCGATGTTCGCGACACGGAGGTTCAAACCGCTACCGGTGGAATTCGAGTTGCTGAAAAGAAAGGCGAGGGTCAGCTTGAACCCTATGAGGCTGGTCACGTCATAGCATTCGTCTACGGATGCGCAGGAAACAGGGACGCCTCCGGTCGGGCTGATTGGAGGACCTCCAGTAAAATTGAAAGAATAAGGTGGGCCTGCCCTGGTTACGTTAAGTAAGAGGAGGACCGGAGTCTGCGAGGCGTTGTACACCAAGTAGCGGGCCCTAGCTCCCTGGCCGATGGTGCCGTTCCATTCGAACCTTAGGAAAGTCGTGAGGCCAGGACCTCTGGGAACTGTTAGACTATAATTGATGCTCTGAGCGGTGACTGTATTACTCGGGATCGAATAGTCGAAGGCAGTGCCAGGAACGGGCTGTCCTGTCTGGGTGTTGTCTATCGTGCTGAAAAACGTAAGATTTGGCGGAGGGGCCGTCGCGTTCTTGTCTGTGTAAAGGTCGAACTGAGAATATGTCACGTTGAAGGCTGGGCAGGGACACGATGGATTGTATGGGTCGTTCGGAGGCGCTAATGTCGGTTGTCCGAGTAGATTAGAATTGGTCGATGCGTGTTGAGCAGATTGAGGAGGAACCATGGACAGCGAGAGAAGGATGAGAAGGATACCTAGGGAACAACGGATCAAGTCGCTTCACGGATTAGTTTCCGGCGAACCCTGCCGGATTCATTTTAACCTTTGTAAAGTGTACACTCTATGTTAGGCAGGAAATGCAAGATCCAGAGGCAACCAGTAGAAGTACGAGGCTCTAGATCACGCAGAGAAAACCGAACCGATTCGCGCATTGTTCTTAGAATCTTGCGTTGGCCTCTCGCAACAGTTGCTCTCGGCAATTCGATGTTAATCTTAGTAGCAACATCTCGGAGTTAGCTTCTTGATTAGCGAGTCACAGTTGCCGAGATACCTAGGAAGCAATAATCGAACTTATCTCTTTGGTGGAGGAGAGACCAGGACTACGTTGTCACCTCTGACAATGATGGTGCCAAGTTTCTTCGTTGACTCAGCGTTGGTGACGTCCTCCGCATCTTCGAGCACGAGGTTCATATGCTGGTCAAAGCTGTAGAGTCTTCCTCGCACAGTTCTCCCGCCTTTAAGCTGGACAAGTACGACTTTGTTCAGACTCTCTTCGAAGATCTTCGCCGCAACTTCAGACATTCACTGTTCAACCGGAGAGTTGGGGTTGTCGGGCGAAGGTACTCTTTTAAAGATTGTCTCATTCCGAATCCTGAAAATGTCTTGACAGTTAGGACGATACTGAAGGATCGAGATTCAAAGCCGCTGATTGAAGAACTGAGAGCGCTTCCCAACCAACAACATCTCACACATAAGGCCAGAGTAGAGATTGAGACTGTCAAAGATTCGGATATTGTATTTGTCGACGGAGTGGCCGTTGCGTTTAGGCGGAAAGGTGAACTGGCACCCGTGTTAACCAATACTTCCGCCCTCGACGCGCTGCCACGGATCATCGTTGACATGGGTGCCGTTCCACACGTAGTCGGAGGTGCAGACATCATGGCTCCGGGGATAAGGAGGGTCACTGGAGAGTTTGCGGAAAAACAGCTCCTTGCCGTCGTGGACGAAAAACATGGCAAATATCTTGCAGTGGGAAAAGCACTCACGGGATCGGGACCCCTGGCAGCAGCAAAGAAGGGTAAAGTCGTCGAAAACATCCACTACGTTGGAGACCTTATCTGGGAAGTGATAAAGCCGAAGGGTCCGGCTTCGCAAAGTTCCAATTGAGGATTTGGATCGAAAAAAGTCAGGGAAATGTTTAAAGTTGAACTGGGTTGACGCCCGATGTTAAGCTCTCGGAGCATAGTCTGATCTTTCCCCATGCAGCATTCTTCGATCTATGTGAAGGCCCTTGCTCTTCAGGAGCTGGATGATGTTGAGATAATAAAGGGCGAGGTCAGGACAGGCAATATTCTCATCGTAAGAATTACGCCCCTGGCGAGGAAGAGCGTTGAGGAGACAAAGCTCGCGATCACCGAATTGACAGACTATACCAAATCTCTAGGTGGGGACATTGCTCGTCTGGGAGAAGAGCGCATCGTCATAACCCCGGCGGGCGTGAAGGTGTGGAGGAAAGAAGCAGCGTTATCTGAAGGGGCAATCCCTGCGGTCCCGATTCAGAACGAAGCGGTTCCAGGCACTCGCTGAAACCAGCGAACTATCGGAGCCTAATTGATTCCAGAACATCGGGGACGACTGTTTTGATACCGAATATGCGGTTGACGTTCTGAGCGAACAGGTCAGACTTCCTTCTCTCGCCGTGGTTGACAATAATCTTGGTTGGCTTGGGAGCCATTCTCTTAATGAACCCCAGTAGCTGGTTTCTGTCCGAGTGGCCGGAAAATCCTTCAATAGATTCCACTCTCATGTTCACTTTGACCATTTCCATTTTACCGTCATGAGCATAGAGAGAGACCTCTTTCAGACCATTCTTTATCCTGTTTCCTAAAGTACCGTCCACCTGGTAACTCACGTAAGCGAGCGTATTTCTCGGGTCGGGTGCAAGGTGCCGGAAATAGTCTATCGCGGGTCCGCCTTCGAGCATTCCTGATGTGGCGATAATTACGCATGGTCCACCCGCGATAATTTCCTCTCTATCGCTCGGATGAGTTACCGGATGGAAGTATTCAGACTGAAACGGGTTGATATCTTTGTGGAGGATCTGTTCTTTGATGTCGCGAACCAGGTACTCGGGGAAGGCCGTGTGGATCGCCGTTGCCTCATTGACCATTCCCTCGATGTAGATGGGGAGTTCTCTCAGGGCGCCGTTTTTCATGTATGCGTCTAGTACAAGCATGATCTCTTGGGCTCGCCCGACAGCAGGGACTGGTATCAGCACTTTTCCCCCTTTCTCGACTGTGTCGTTGACGATGCTGACGAGCTTGCCCTCTACCCCCTCTCTGTCAGGCATGATGTCGTCAGGACCTCCATAGGTGCTCTCGATGATGAGTGTTTCAGCTCTCGGGAACAAGGCTGTAGCGGGATCGAGCATCATTGTTCGTCCGAACTTGAAGTCAGCGCTGTAGACGATGTTATGGAGCCCTTCACCGATATGTAGATGCACCATTGAGCTTCCCAGGATATGGCCGGCGTTGTGAAATGTGAGTTTAATGTCCGGAGCTACGTCTGTAACCACATTGTAGCGTAGAGGTATCGTGTGCGTTACAACTTCCCTGACGTCTTTTTGGTCGTAGGGCGAGTGTTCGCCCTCCCTATTATGAACGTCGAGGTAGTCAAGCTGGTGAAGTGTCATTAGGGTCTGTGTGGGTTCCGAACAGTAAACGGGTCCATCATAGCCATACTTGTAGAGGAACGGGAGTATTCCACAATGGTCGAGGTGGGCGTGAGATATGACAACTGCGTCGAGCTTTTCCAGGTCAAACTCGTCGGTGTCAAATCGCGGATAGGCCGAAGTAGGGTCCTGTGCTCCCGGGTTTATTCCGCTGTCAAGTAGAATACTGCTGGATCCGGCTTGGATCAGCATGGCCGCTCGTCCGACCTCGTGAAAAGCTCCGAGGGTTACGAGTCGGACATAGCCCGCCTTGCTGAAGGTGGGCCGAAAGATTCTCTCGCCGACGTCCCGGAGGATTCTGCTGCGTTCTTCGCTCTCTGTGTGGAGGATGTGGCGAGTGCTCGAAATGATCTTGGAGTGTAGCGGGGGGGATCGAAGTATTCGTGGCCGCCATCTGGTCTCTTTCACAACCTGCTGTAGAACTGCCGCTTCCTTCCCTATTGCCACTCCAGGCTTGGTTGCCTCAACTACGACCTCGCCAAGGCTAGGGTCGAAGTTAATCGAGGAGATTTCCGCCTCTGATGGAACGATTTTGCGAATGTAGGCTTCAGCTTCTCGTTCCGGGAGACGTATAGACTGGTCAGATCGAATTACAATTCTCTTGTGAAGTAGGTTTACTATCTCGGTGACGACATAACTCTGCTCGGCTAATAGTCCGACGTTCTTTACGTAGATGGCGAGCCGTGGGCCTTCGAATTCTATCCTTGTTATCTCCGCGTCTTTCGGCATATGTTCTAGGATTGTCTCGCGTATCTTGGCGTGTACGTCGTTGTAGGTTCTAGTCAATTTTCTCTACGACTGTGATATCTGTGGAAGGTTTGAAAGAAGGGATCAGGCGTGGAGGATGTGCTTCTTCTCGTCCTCTGTGAGTTCCCTGTATCCTTCCTTCGTGATTAGGGCAACGTCGAAACTGTCGCCGCTTGCCGAGTCTCTCTTCATGGCCGAATCGATTGCTCTCACAACTATAGGAACCGACTCTTTGACGTTCATCGAGTCTTTCCATTCCGATTCGAGAACACCATATGCGACGGGAGATCCGGATCCAGTTGAGACGTATTTTTCCTCCATCATGCTTCCGAGAGGGTCGAGCGCGTAAATGTGTCCTCCACTGTCGTCTACTCCACCGATTAGTGCTTGGACCCCAAGCGGATAGTATCTGGCGCCGAACAGAATGTTGGACACTAGCCTTGCCGCGGAATTTACAGGGATTGGTCGAGCGAGGTCGAGCCTGTACAGCGAGGAGTTTGCTCTAAGCATCTCTACCA
>VBBE01000217.1 GCA_005884605.1 Candidatus Bathyarchaeota archaeon | reverse complement strand
ACTCTCGAAAACTTGAAGCCACTGCATGAAGTCATCCAGCCGCTCCGCTACGATTCGCAACTCGGCCTTTCTTGAGTAAGCACCCGCTATGTAAATATTCATTGTGTCCTAGACTGGATCGTTCGGACGGCGGGCACCGAGAGGATGCTGACCATTCCTTCCATATCGTCGCTCGTATTCCGTATCCCCGAGTTCTGCCCGAAGCTCTCGTAAATATTCTGCACGGTCGGCGTCTTCTCTGGCACGACCGACCAATGGGGTTGTCTTCGCCGGGGCATCCGACACAAAGTCGCCGTCTGTAAACAAACCAACTTGCGATGCTCGATTGAACGCCGCACAAAGTACATCAGCCCTGCGAGTGTCGAGGATCACGCCCGTGTCTTTATCTTGATGATGGCTCAAATATTCGATAAACTTCTTCAGACCACGCTCAGTAAACTCGTGTCCTGCTGTCTTCAACGACGTAAGCAATACATTTCCCGCCCGTTCTGATTCCACCGTGAACTGTTGCGGATCGACGCTCGAAGCATCAACAGAATTACCCGCCATCAGCCGTTGGTCGGCGTCGTAAAGAGCCTGAAACTGCTGTAGATTACTTTCCTGTCCAGCCCCCCGATTCAAATACTGTTTCTGTGCTTGCTGATTTGCGGCTTTCTTCTGCCGCTGCATTTCTCTCATACTCCGTAGACTAAAACCATATTCCATAAACCTCCTACCTTTCTTTTTCCTCACATACCATACAAACTGTCGTACCATCTTCTATGTCACGCCGGGTTGCCACGCCTTCTCGCCCACACTGACATTTGGCGGTGCAAGAATCACCATTAATCTCTGTGACAGTCAACGTCCCATATTGCTTCCCGACTTGAAAACACCCACAAGGATATCCTCGGTTCGTGACCAGTCCGCATTTGTCACAGTAAATGACATGATCTAATACCGCCGCATCAGCCTTTGCCCGTTCTAATTTTGCGTACTTCTCGGGGCAATAAACCCTCTTCTGCCCGTAACGCTTCACGTCGCTCGTTTTCGGCCTGCTTCTGTCGCTGGCGTTCCTCTTCCAATTTTTTCTGTCGGTTAAGTTCCGCCGAAAATCCGTTTGACGAATCACGCAATCGGACGAACCCACCTTCTGGAAATCCGGCAGTGCCCCCCGAGGTGCTCATAACGCGATCCCCTCCGGTGCAGGTTTCGGTGGCTCATATTGTTCAATGAGTGCGTCCAATTGTTTATCGCTGTCACCTCTAGCGATCCCTTCTTTAAGGCGACGATCTAAATTCTCTTCCTCTTTTAATTTGTCATATGCTTTGGTCATACTTCCTCCGCAACTTCCTTTTCACTTATGTCGCTTTCTTCGCCGCTGTCGGGTTGCGTATCAGGCACCTCGACCGCATCTTCGAGTACCGATGAAAATGTCGGTACGCTCAACTTCGCGATTTCCTCTTGAGTTTGTTCCGCACCGTCTGTATCAATTTCCTCAGCAACCACACCACCCTTACGGTAGAGTTTGCCCTCGATAGGCGTTGACTGATCGTAGTGGCCCCCGCCTGCCCCGCAGTCACAGACCCACATGACCTCGCCCGATTTGAAAGTATGACTACGCTTGTTCTCATGTAGACAACGCCGCATAACCCTCCAAACTGCCCGTTTTTGACCAAATACGTGCTGCCGCGCAACGGTCAGCCGCTCCCAAAACATCTGTCAAAATAGACCAATGTTTATGCGGGTTCGGCGTATACCTGTTCTGAGTTTTGGACTGTTGGGATAGCCTTTTTAGGCGATTTTGGAACGTCAGCAGCCCAACGGCACTCCTTAGAGCAAAAACCGCCTCTTGAGCCTTTGGGAACTATGCCCTTGGTCTTCCCTTCACCCTTCCGACAATGCTGGTTGGCGCACAACTTGACCTCTGACAGAACTATCGGCGTAATCAGAGGCTCATTGCTTATCGGGTAGCGATTGAGTATCTGTGACAGAGACATCTTTTCTTCTTCTTGCAGCAGTTCCCCGAAGAAAAGAATGTCATGAATCTCGTTGACCTTCAAACCACGGGTCAGCATGGCGAGGCATTTCACGGCCCTCTTCCTGATATTCAGTACATCAGCAGGCCGGATGAGATGCGTCAGGTCCATCAACAACTCTACCGTCTTGGGCTGTTCATCGAACCACTTCACCAACACTGCATTGGCTTCTTTGTTCAATTTCGTATGTTCATTAATTTGACGCAGTTTGGCGGCTGCTGCTGCGGACATCTTGTTACGCTCCCGCTCTTGAACAATTTCTTGCTTCGCCGCATCTCTGTGTTTTTCAGTGACTATCATTGTCCTCCTAACGCCTATTCACCGCTGGATCAGTGCCCCATTTTTTCTTGTAGTCCGCCGTACTCATAGTGTCCAAATCGTTTAACCGCCGGTGCTCCTGAATCTCAGCGGGAGTCAACTTCTGAGTCAACGTCTGAGTATCTGGTTGCGGTCTGACTTCAGGAACGTATTCCCGCGTCACATTCCGGCTGGATATCGATACTCGCGGGCTGGCCGTCCCTAATGCCTTCTTCAAATCCGCCGCTGTGACATAAGTATCGGGACCATCATCACGATCTATCGCAATCACCGCTTTTTCCTCATCGGTCAGGTAGTTCGGAAACAGTGCTCGAAGTGCCCTCTCAAGAGATTGTCGCTGCGTAAGTACAAGATTGTGATTTTGAACCCATTCCAGCAATTGCTGTTGCTCCGGGCGCGTCAAATACACGCCGCGACTTTCGAGGTCCGCAATGAAACGGTCATAAACTGGATCGGCTTCCATCAGGAGATATTTTTGGCGGATTTCTGCAAGCTGTTTTCTTCCAGCAGGTGTTCTTGTGTCCACTTTCTCCATCGCCTGAGCGACTTCTTTTGCAAATTCAGCCGGAGTCAGTTTCTTCGGTGCCTGTGGCTCTTGTACAGTCTGCTTGGGCGCTTCCTGCTGGATGACACCACCCGCGACCAGACGGTCATAGGCGCGTTCCCAATTCGGTGGGGACATAGGGTCTAACCGATTGACATAGATGTAATCGCCAATCTGTTTCACGACTTCTTTCGAAGGCTGCTGACCGTGATGATTGGCCGCGTAGTCCATCTCGAATTCTCCGCTCCCATACTCCCAAGCCGAAGTCCAATCGCTTGCGGAATA
>VBBE01000072.1 GCA_005884605.1 Candidatus Bathyarchaeota archaeon | reverse complement strand
TTTCCAGTTCCTCGTTGTCGCTCCGACCGACAACGCCTTTTCTATAGCATTGTTGGAAAGTCTGGTTATCCCATAACCATCAGGACAATAGAGATAGATTTCTCGACCACTTATAAGGAATTGATCATGGCCCGCATTCAACGCATCCATTCTCTCCTTCGCGTTCTTCGCCGGCAGTGCCGCCAAGAATGTGATGTGAAGCTTGAAAGGATCCAATCCCCTTTCGTTCAGGAACGGGTTGCCTCCAACGATTTTTCCCATCTCGTCTGAGGTTCTCACAACCACGGGAATCGGAAAACCAAAATCCTCCGAAACCTTCTCTGCGATGGCCTTAGACAGATCATCCGATGAGGTTTTCGGAACTTCGAAGATTACGTTTCCGCTCTGAACATACGTTTTGACCCGGCCGAACCCCAACGCCTCAAATGATGCCCGGAGGTTTTCCATCCTGACAATTTTCTTACCACCTACATTGATTCCTCGAAGCATCGCGATGTAGATCTGCAGCTACATCTGTCCCAGGCGTCGGTAACTGTTGTTCAGTCTGAATCGGCCTCCATCATCGAGCGGGGGAAGCGCGTGTGAGAAAAGTGCATCGCGCCCCGTAGCATCATCCAGAGTAATACTTTGACCGAGAACCGCCCGGCAGGGGACTGCAGGATCCTGCTCCTTTAACAACCGAGCCTTTTCAGGTTCGACGTTCAAGATAGTCAGCCCGCGAAAAGCCTCGTCCGGTCCTCCGAGAAGAGGACCTGCCGCGAGCAAATAGCCAGCTTCATGATCCGCGAGGTGAGCCATGTGAGCATCTTGCAACTCAGCCTCCGCTTCCTTGTCAAGACGCGGGCGATCAGGACGGAGCACTAACAGAGCTATCGAGAATCTGTCGAATTCCATATCTTGACCCCGTGCTGATGGCCAAATAAGACTCGGGTTGGTCGCGGGAAGAGATGTGGATAATGTCGGATACGATTGATCGCTAAACCGATGATTGGAAAAAGAAGGGGGGTAGTGGTGAGGTTCTAGTGTTGAGCGACTTGGAAGCATGCGACGTCATACTGCGAGACAGCTGCCGAGTTTGCCGGGGTTTGAGTGGTCTCTCCATTGCCCGCGTAATGAGTATCCGCTACACTGAACCCGTTGGTATTGAAGCCTGCCGGAGATAGGGGCCCGGTTGGAAAAACTGATTGACAACTCTGGTTCGGCTGTCCCGATGTGCCCGTATTAGTGTGGGCTGCGACCGGTCTCGCGAGGAATGGTATTGCTGCAAGAGATACAATTGCCAGCATTAAGAAAAGTCTAGATGGCGTCACTGTTTTTCGTCGTAGGTGGCAACGGCGTGTTGAGATAAAAATGTTACTATCGTAATAGCAGGAAAAGACTTCTAGCCCTCAGGAAACGGAGATAAACCGCTCAAACAAGTGACCGGAAAGATTTCCAACTTCGCAGGTGCGAGAATTGGGGCATTGCCAAATTCAACGCCTTCCAATCATTTCTCAGAATACCCACATACCCTCAACAGGCGCGGGAGGTCCTACAATTTGCCAAGAAACGGTCTGAGCTTGATCCGGTTTCTTCCGAGCCAACAGGATTCCGAGTACCAAAGCTACAGCAAGCAGAAAACCAGCAACGACAGCCACTATCAAGATCTCAAGCCTCAACTGGTTGATAGAGTCCTGAAGAGTTTGAATCTGCTCGGAATACGGATACACGGACCCATACGCGATTCCCGGAGGCAACGAGTAGACGGTGGCGAAATGTCCTGTCCCGCTGAAGCCCGAAGGATTGACCAACCAATCGTAGACGTTCGATAACGCATACATGTCCAAGGTTGACGGCGCTTCCAGAGAATTCCTCGGATTCCCCACTGCCTGCCCGTAGGACAGGAACATGAGCTCAAAAGTCCCATCATCTGTTATTGATACAGTTGCGTGGTTGAGACCGAGAGCATGCCCAAACTCATGGCCGGCAATATTGATCATGTCCGTATCGGTCAACTGAGTCGTGTTGGTCGGATCATACGCCGCGAGTGTCGTAGTTGTTGGGATCACGAAGATTCCTGAATTCTGTTGAATCCGCAGCGAAGTCAGCCCCAACCCAGCCGACTCCGATCCAAACGACTGGATGAACTGGACCCTAATGTCCGGAGTGCCGCACAACGTGTCGTTGACACCCGAAACGCACGTTACAAAGCTCAGTTTGCGAAGGTAATACGAACCGTAGGCATCCGTGTACGCGATGATCGACTTAGCCCAGCGGGTAATCGCATAGTTCACATCATACGTATATGACGCCTCGAACCAGGGCATGTTTGATGCGGGAGTAATCACAATACTGATGGTTGGGTTTGTCCAAGTGCCGCCTTCTGTTGGAATTTCCGCACCCGTGGCCGCATGAGTGTTTGATGCTGGGTTGAACCATGTGGTCATGACAAGAAGGATTCCGAGAAGAAAGAGCATTCTCAACGCGAGGCCACTTTTTCCAGATGATGGTGCCGTTGTGTTATGGGTTGTTTGTAGGGATTTTCCCACTAGAATATTCCCGCAGAACCCCTTCTCCGCTTATGGAATGGCCCGCTGTGTGAAAAACGCATCATATGGTGTCGTGGACGTTCTGATGCTGCGGCGAGGCGCATGCAAACGATTGTCAGCTTATTTGTCCACAAACTGAACAACGGGCTTATCTACAGCCCGACCCCAGGATACTATACGGCTACCCACGTGATGTAATGTCGGACAAACGTTTTGTCCAAGGGTCCGGTATCAACGCTTTCAACGGAAACGAGCTAATAGTCAAGGGAGCGCTTGAGAGCAAAGTCGGCTTGATGGCGGGCTACCCTGGCTCGCCTGTCGCAGAAGTTTTCACGATTCTGGAAGAGAACGCAGAGATTCTCAGAGAATGCGGATTATGGGGAGAAATGACGAACGACGAGTCCCAAGGTGCTGCCGCGCTCAACGGCGCATTGGATGTCGGCGTTAACGCTGTGGCGGTGATGAAGAGCGTTGGCCTCAACGTCGCTGCGGACCCCATCAACATCATCAACTATGCTGACAAGCTAGGCTTGAGCGGGAGGAGAGGCGGTGCCCTTGTTGTCTGTGGCGACGACCCGCATGCTTCCAGTACTCAGGTCGCAGGTGACAGTCGCCAGCTTATGGAGCATCTCAAGATGGCGATCATCGAGCCGAGCACTCCACAAGAGGTCAAAGACTGGATTGGAGAAGGACTCAGACTCTCGCAATATTCGAACTTAGTCGTAGGCTATCTCATTACCACATACCTGGCCGAGGGCGGTGGTAGCGTCATTCTTTCGGAAAACCAGCCCTCAGAAATTACCTTCAAGAATCCGATTACACTCGATATCTCAAAAGTCGATATCAAACGGAGAGTCAGTATCCCTCCGAACACCTGGGATCTGGAGAAGGAAATTGTCAGAGATAGATTTCCAAAGGTGCATGAGTATGTTCGCGATCACAAGCTAGACAAGATACTCTACGACGATGGTCGGAAGCACCGGATCGGATTCATAGCAGCAGGCATATCCTACAGCTATCTTGAACAAGCTCTCTGGGAGCTGGGACTGGACGAGCAATTCCCGATTCTGAAACCTGCAGTAACCTATCCTCTTGAGTCCAACATCGTTGGCGAGCTATCCAAGAAAGTCGAGAATATTGTCGTTGTCGAGGAGAAGAGTCCAGCGATAGAGAACCAGGTCAAGACTATCCTTGATGACCTGGTGCAAGAAGGAAAGATCTCCAACATGCCGAAAGTCTGGGGTAAGTTCTTTCCTCAAGGCGATGGATTTCCGGAAGAGAGCGGCCTCACCCCATCAAACCTCATCGAGAAGGTTGGGAACCTGGTCTTGGAGATCGGTGATCCCGCCGCCAAGATCGACCAGAAGAAGATCCACACCGAACTTGACCTGCTAGCTGAGATCAAAGCCTACGGGTTCATAGTTCCGCCTCGATCTCCGGGCTTCTGCGCCGGCTGCCCCCACAGGGAAACTCTCAGCGCAGTTCACTCTCTAAGAGATACACCTGAGCACAAAGACATCTTCGCACACGGCGACATCGGATGTTACTCGATGTCGTTCCTCCCTCCCTTCGGGGAAATGCACAATCTAACGGCAATGTCCCTAGGCGGTGCTGCGGGGGCCGGGATGGACCCGTTCGTGACCAACAAGCAGTACGCGATGATGGGCGACTCCACGTTCTTCTGGAGGGGAATGACTGCGATCTCCAACTCGATCAAAGAAGGACAGGACATCCTCTATCTCATTCTCGACAACAAGAACACCGCGATGACAGGCCACCAGCCCACACCGGAGTCAGGCCACAACCTGATGGGCGACAAGACAACCCCACAAGACATCGAGAGCATCGTACGAGCTATGGGACAAGGCCAGATCTACGTGAAGAAAATGCCTCCGTCAAACCGGGAGAAGTACATGAAAGAACTGGACAAGGTCTTCGAAAAACCCGGCGTCAAGGTCATCATAGCCGACAAAGAGTGCGGGATTACATTTCACAAGCGAAAGCGTTCGGAAAGAAACAGGATCATTGAGAGACAGGGTTTCATCAAGAAAGAGACATTCGTCAACATATCACAAGAGGTCTGCGAGAACTGCCGCGAGTGCACAAAGAACACCGGCTGCCCCGGATTAACCATAGTCAACACTGACTATGGCGAGAAGATTGGGATTGACCAGTCCATTTGTGTGTCCGACACTTACTGCACTAAGGTAATGGCTTGCCCGTCCTTCGAGAAGGTTATAGTTACACGAAACAGACCGCCGAGATCACGGGTCAAGAAGATCTCGCTCGAAAATATCCCGCAGCCTTCTCCAAACCGCTTCACTGATACTTGGAAGATATTCATCAGCGGCGTGGGTGGAATGGGCGTTGGTGTGATGTCGTCGGTTCTTGCTCGAGCCGGAACCAAGGAAGGATATCATGTCCGGTTCAACGATAAGAAAGGACTTGCAATCAGAAACGGAGCTGTCTCAGCTCACGTACTTTACTCGGATGGAAAAGCCAAGATCTCAACCATCGTTCCCAACGGCAAGGCGGATCTCTTGATGGGCGTGGACATGCTTGAGGCGGAGAGAAGTCTCGTATACGCGAGCCAGGTTCACACCACCGCAGTGGTGAACACGACCGTTGTCCCGACCATTCCGATGCTGGCCGGGATGATGAATTATCCTCCGGATGCGGAAGAGAATATTCGAAGACACACTAACTCCGACGAGTACTTCGGTGGAAGACTTAGCGAGATTTCCGAACTCTATTTCGGAAGCAAACTCTTCACCAACATGATCCTCTTGGGCGCGGCTTTCCAGAAAGGACTGATACCAGTCAGCGAACAGAATCTGATCGATGCAATACTAGAAACAGTCCCTCCGAGCCAGCGAACTAGAAACATGGAAGCTCTACGCCTCGGACGAAAAATGGCCATCGAACCGGACCTCCTGGAATTCAAGAACATTGTCGCTGACGAGCGTATCCTAACTCTATTCGGAGCGAAGGAAACTTCCCAGTCCGTTCTTGACATGAAAGCCAAGCAGCTCTCCCATTCCTACTGGATGTTCTGGCGCGGAAAGACGGTCGCGGACGAATACCGACGACTCGTCGAGAGTACCGTTGCCACGATGAGGCTGGATGAGGATACGAACAGAGCGATTGCTAGAAGAGTATACGACCTCATAATGTGGGGAGAGCTTCCCTACGCCGAGAAATATGTGGACAAGGTCCTCGAGGTGTTCAGGAACGATAGGGAGGACAAGGGCTACGCAGCAACGAAAACAGCAGTGCTGAACCTTCACAAGGTAATGGCGATCAAGGACGAGATCTACACTCCGCACCTTTTGACTGATGGTGAGAAACTGGACAGGGACAAGATACGGTATAACATTGACGAGGAGAATGGTGACAAGATAACATACGAGCACATCAACAGGCCAGAGTTCGAGGTCTTCGGCAAACAACTAAGGTTCGACCTGCCGCAGTGGCTTGCGCACAACTGGCTGATGAGGATCTTCAAACACATGAAATGGACCAGAACTTTCCTCGACAGCTGGGGATGGCACAAGAAGGAACGCGCCTTCCGCGACTGGTACAAGGATGATGTCATAGGATTCTATCTCAAGACTGCGTCCTCAAACTATGATCTTGCTCTCAGAGCGTTAAGGGTCATCAACGATCCATACAGACCCAATGAATTCGCGGTGACAGGTTTCAGAGAGGTCATCTATCCGAAGATGGACAAGGCGAGAAGAGAATTCGAAGAACTCGTTGAGCCGGGACAACAACTTCCTGTAATGCCGATGATCGCAACATCATCTCAAATGTAGATTTCCCGTCAATCTCTCCAGTCGAAAACTCGTAGAACCTGTAACTCTTCTTGTCCACGCGATAGTACGAGGCATTGTCGACCGAGAGGGTATCGGTTATATCATGCGGAATGCATCTAGCTAGAATTGCCGGCTGACTATTGAGTTCAGAGATCCGTCCCATCAATCCTCTAACAGAGGTCCTGGCACGCCGGCAGTACTCTCAGGAATCTCTTTACCGAGCGGCGCTCAAGGACACTCGCTTCTCTTCCGGCTTCGGGATGTTCCCGCCTCCTCCACGCAAGCCAAAGACTGGGGGCTCGATAGCTTGGATCCTGATCAAGTTCGGTTTCGTGGGCGGATTAGGGATATTTCTCAACCAGTCTGTACTGTTCTTGTTGACGGGATTCTACGGGATTTACTTCCTGATCAGCGCGATCCTCAGTAGCCAGGCAGCTGTTTTCGTCAACTTTGCACTGAACAACTTCCTCGTGTTCAGGTCGAGAGATTCTGCCGGAGGGTTGGTCCGGAAGGCCTTGCTCTTTAACGCAGTTTCCTCGTCTGATCTGCTGGTTAGGATTCCCCTTCTGTTTGGTTTGACAGTTGCGCTAGGGGTTCCCTATCTTTGGTCTAATCTTGCGAGCATTTTCTTGACATTTGGAGGTAGATTTGTAGTAAGTGAGAAGAAGATTTGGGCAAAACACGTTGCACCAATCACCCCGGCGTCGCGCTAGTTCACGAAATGTTATCTCAGTAGTGCCTAACAAAGGTCTCGACTGGATGAACTAGCTCTAGAGATGGCTGAAGGTCCAATTGGAATAGCTCTCCGGCCGGAGTCTTCGAGAATTCGTCTTCTCCCTTTCGAACTAGATCGTCGACGACGGAGACTCGTTTCTTGATGTAGTCGCTCTCTTCCGCGGCAGGTAATCGGCCGAAGACTTGAGGGGCCGCAAGTCGGACCGCAGCATACATTGACCAGGCTAGGTCCCGGATCTCCCACTGCGCATCGGGCGCGCAGCGTAGATTGAAGAAGTGGATGAGCTGGCGCGGGCTCATACTCACGACAATGTTCGTGGTCGCCGCGTTTGGCCGGAGGTATCGACTATCTTCAGCCTTGATGCCCTTGGCAACAAGTCCCTCCTCGGCTTGACGAGTCAAGTCCATTACGTCTGTAAAGTTTAGGTCCAGCCTGTGTCCCTGTATCTCGACTGGGATTTTGAGGTCTTGGGGTATTCCGGGCGGTTTCAAGTATCCATAGCTTCGCGTGACCCGCACATAACGTTGTGATTGCTGACTGAAGGAGGCGATTCTATGTCTTACAATCTGATGACTGGCTGCTCGGCTTATTCCCTGAAGGTCAAACGTGAGGCTCCCATGTCGGAGCATACTCTCTCTTCCCATCTTCACTCCAGCTTTTTCCAAGTTCCTGGTTAGCTCGGGATAGTTGGTGTAGCTGAACAAGATTGCTTTGCTTGCCAATTCTCATCCTAGCTTTTCATAGTTGGGATTGCGAGTGCTGATGCGATGATTGGAGCTGCCTCGTTCAAGGTCGCGACAAGGTCTTTCGTCAATGATAGGTCGTTGGTGCCCCGCGCTAGCTCGACCAGTACTCGTAGGTTTGTTGTGATGAGCCATCGGTGTTCGTCGATCTGGCTTGTCTCGAAGAACTTCGATGATTCCATGAGGAAGAGGATCTCCTTCTCATCAGCTTCTACCAGCCAGGTTATGCTATTGTGTTCGAGAATATCGTAGTGTCCCAGCTCAAGGGCACGTTTCAATAGTCCACCTATTCGCTCGGTATCGAAGATTTTTTCCCCGTCCAACACCTTGTCTTGAGAGGTATGCGTGAACAGCTCATATCCCGGATGGGGAGAATAGCATGATCGCATCGCTGCGGCGCAGACCCTTTCGAGGTCAGGCTCATAGCCAACAAGGCGAACACGCATGACGAGAAATCCTTCTCAAGAAGAGTAGATGTTCCGCCCCGATAAAAGAACTACCGCCCCAGTCTTGTAATCCTCGCTGTTCAGAGAAGAGAAAATTTGACTCAACGCGCACCTCTGTGACCGGTTGCCGGTTTTGAGAGGGACAGTATCCTTAGCTACGCGGTTTGTCCATAACGAGAACGGACGATTAGGGGAGACGGAAGGTCAATGGCCGAAGATGAAGGGTCAGACAGCGAAGCAAGAGAGGAACGTGAACAGGACCCTCCGGATGATGCGAGGATAGAACCTTTCCTTGACATGCGGGACCCTACTTTTCGCCGAATCCTTCGGTCCGCCACGAGCAAGTTCAACCAGATGATTTGCCCTCTGATGGCATCTGTTTGTGTGCGAGACCTGTGCATGTTCTGGAACGACCACTCAAAATCGTGCTATATTGTAGACACGCTGAAGACGAACCTCTATCACACTGTCTGTCCGAAATGCGGGTCCACGAATATCGAACTGTCAGCAAGAGAGCAGCGCAGTGGGAAGGCGAAGCTATACCGCTGCGACACATGTGGCAACGAATGGGGAGCCGTACACTAAGCGCAACTGCATTCTCACATCATCGAGATTCGCCAAAGACCCTTCAGTTCTTATACGAACGAAGAACACCGAAAGCCAGCCAAGTCTTAGGCATTGAGGCGATCGCAAAGTATGACTGACATGCTGAAGGGGAGCCAGGTGCTCCAGAGGACCTACACGTATATTGAGAACGTGACGAAGGAATCCCGCAAGGCCTTGATGGAAGAATTCAGTCAGAATCACAAAGGCATCCCGATAAACTCAGCATCTGACACTCTCCGGCAGACGGTCCTAGACTGGTTCCCTCGACGCGACCCTATGCTGAAGCTAGCCCACGAGAAGACAAACATAGGAAAACCTGGGGAAGTTCGAATGGACTTCCGTGGCGAAACCAAGGCTGTACGTTTCAAGATTCATCTCCACGCGGTATTCGCGGTGAACGGTCAATCCCCCGACTCGCCGTCTTTTCTGAAAGAAGTCAACCTCTCAGTCGACCCTAGAGAATTCTCGATGTAGAGCCGAGACTCCAATGAGTCTCGTCAGCACATTCACCCTCTCGAGTCTAGAGCTGACCCGGTTTTTCTTCGCCATGGTCCTTCTTCTCTTCACTGCGCATTCTTTCGGGTTCTTGTTCTACGAGGTAAAGCTTCCACGCGTGATCGGAGAGATCTTCGGCGGGCTAGTTCTCGGCCCAACCTTCTTTGGGTTACTTGCTCCTGATGCTGAGAACTGGGTCTTCGGCGCTTTTCCCTCGGAAGGCGCACTGATTTCTGTAATTTCTTACATCGGGCTGATTCTTCTTATGTTCATATCAGGGTTCGAGATCCAGAGGGCCTTCTCGAAAGAGGATCGTAAGATCGCCACCTCGTTCTTGGTTGGCGCTACTTTTGTTCCATTCGTTATTGGAATGGCTGTTCCCTTCGTCTACAATTTCTCGCCGTTCTCGGGGCCAAACGGGAACCTGCTCTCGCTTGCTATCATCGTGGGCATTGGTGTCTCAGTCACGTCGATACCCGTGATCTCGAAGATCTTCATCGACTTGAAGATCATGAATACACGATTTGCCAAGATTGTTCTGGCGATTGCCACAGTGGAGGATGTCATACAGTTCGGGGCGCTAGCCATCGCAACAGGGGTCGGAGCTTCAGCCTCTGCATCACTGTCCCTGATTGGCTATACTGCCTTTGTGACGGTCGCGTTCTTCGGTGCGGCTCTGCTGGGTCTGCCCAGGTTGATACATTATACGATAAGGTCGAGGTTTGACGTTCTGATCAAGTATCACCCGTTGAGATACGCTCTCTTTCTCTGCTTCTCGATGGTTGCGTTGGCGAGTCTTCTCAACGTGAACATCGTCTTCGGGGCGTTTCTAGCTGGTGTTGCGATTGGAATGATGCCGGAAGAGGTCTTCGCCCTCGCGAAGTCGCAGGTCAAGTCGATATCCCTGGCCGTGTTCACTCCTGTCTATTTTGCCGTCGTCGGATTGAAACTCGACTTGATTCACTCCTTTGACATTCTCTTCTTTCTCGGGTTCCTGGTCTTCTCAACCGCTCTCAAAGGCGGAGGCGCCTTAGTGGTGGGCAGGTTGATCAAGCAGAAGAGACTGCCAAGTCTCAACCTTGCAATCGCCCTAAACGCTAGAGGCGGACCTGGAATAGTGCTCGCTACCGTCGCCTTTGACCTCGGACTGATATCGGAAACATTCTTCGTCGCGCTCGTTCTAACGGCAATCGTTACTTCGCTGATCGCGGGATTCTGGCTGAGGTACGTCAAGAAGAAGGGCTGGGATCTACTATAGCCATCGGATGAGCTCGCTGAGTGCTTCCTTCCGAAACACATTTCAGCTCAACTCACCCCTCTTAGAGCAACCGAGCCATGAAGGAGGTTTCATCTGAAATCGTGATTGAGGCCCCCGCAGATCGGGTCTGGCAAGTGCTAACTGACTTTACCAAATTCCCAGAATGGAACCCTTTCATCAAAAAAATGAGCGGCGAGCCGAGGACGGGGGCGAAGCTTGAGGTCCGGATTGAGCCTCCTGGGGGAAGAGCGATGACTTTCAAGCCCAAGATGGTCAGTGTCGAGACCAATCGCGAGATGTGTTGGCTCGGAAAACTCTGGATACCGGGATTGTTCAACGGCGAACACTGCTTTACCATAGAAGCCTTAGACGAAAAGGGCGTTGGTCAGTGTCGAGACCAATCGCGAGATGTGTTGGCTCGGAAAACTCTGGATACCGGGATTGTTCAACGGCGAACACTGCTTTACCATAGAAGCCTTAGACGAAAAGGGCGTCCGTTTCGTTCAACACGAGAGGTTTACGGGCTTGCTTGTTCCATTCATGGCGAAGAGTCTCGATAGAGATACGAAGCGGGGCTTCGAGGAGATGAATCGCGCTCTGAAGGAGCGGGCCGAGCGAGCTTACTAGGATCTCCCATCCTCCGCCATCGACAAGAAGTTAAGCCTAGCTAGGGAAATATCATGAGGCGGGGAGAGATCCTGGTCTCTGGAGCTTCTTGACGCATGCACTTTGCGAGATCGGGAATCGATACGCCGCTGAAGGTCTTCTCCATATTCGGGGTGATTAGTGGAATGTTGCTCATTTCCAGCCTGGCTTATCTGGCCCTTGTTGTGAATCTGGGGCCGGTGGACTATAACTCTCAACTTGCTTTCTTGTTTTTCACTATGGTAGGCATGGCATACGGACTCCTCGTTATCATCGGCGGACTAGTAGTACTCTCCGCTCCTATGAACCTCGAACCGAGAGGGGTGCTTGCCTTCTTTGTATTCATAGCGTCACTCTTTGCAATAATTGGGTCGTTTTTCCTGTTCAGTTTCGTTATCCTAGGACCCCAGTAGGCCTATGCCGGAAGTTCTCAACATGACAAATCTAGGTCTTAGCTTGAGATCTGCGGGATCCTCACGGTTTCCTCTTCTTCCTCTTCCAGACGTGTCTTGATACGTTTCAACCGGAAGAAATCTTCTCTAGATCTCTCCTGCAAACTCATCTCGATGTACCGGATTGTGTTCTCGATTCTCGGGACGACAATGTTTTCCAGGCTGTTGACTCGTCTTTTGGTGGCGGAAATTGCCTCAGCTAATCTGCGAATGGCGGCTTCGGCCGCTGACAGCTCGACAACGTTCTTGACAGCCTCCGTCATCAGTGCGACTGCTTCATCGAGTTTGGCGCTACTTCCGATCATCGAATACGGGAATCCCTCTAGGGCCTTCAGTTTCACTGAGACGTAGGGTATGGATACACCGATGACGTTTCGAGTCGATGCGTCCACGTCAAACCTGTCTTGGACCGTTAGAGAGGTTTCTTCGACTCTCGTGAAGCCCATGAGCATCTGGGCCTCAGTGAATTTCTCGTAAGCCTGGAACAATAGATCCTGTGTCTTTTGGCGTAGAGCGGTGATTTCGCGGGCGAACTGGAAGAACTCGATCATCAACGCGTCCAATTTTTCCCGTAATAGGTCTCCTCCCCGTTGTGCGATACGTCGTCGTCGCCGGAGGGCGATAAGCTCCATCCGGGTTGGACGAGCGCCAGCGACGATCTCTGACACTACGAGGTCTTCCCACGATATTTCGGATGATACTTCTTGATCGTAGCCGGATCGATACGCTTCAACTCGCTCTCAGGCAAGACGCTGAGCAGGTTCCAGCCGAGGTCGAGTGTAGCGTCGATGTCGCGATTCTCGTAGAGTCCTTGGTTGATGAACTTCTTCTCGAAATTGTCCGCGAAGCCTAGGTAGAGCTTGTCTCGGGCTGAGAGAGCTTCTTCACCGATGACGGCGACGAGGTCGCGGAAGCTTCGTCCCTCCGCATACGCATAGTACAGCTGGTCCGAGACTTCACGGTGATCATCTCGTGTCCGACCCTTTCCAATTCCTTCCTTCATCAATCGCGAGAGAGAGGGCGCGGGGTCAATTGGCGGGTAGATTCCTTTCCGGTGTAATCCTCGATCAATGTAGATCTGTCCCTCTGTAATGTAACCGGTGAGATCGGGGATCGGATGAGTGACGTCATCTCCCGGCATTGTCAGAATCGGCATTTGCGTAATCGAGCCTTTGCTACCGTGAAGTCTTCCCGCTCGCTCATAGATTGTAGAAAGATCGGTGTTGTGGAGGAGTAAGAGCCCGCAGGCGTCTACGAAGTTGTCGGACCCTTCTACGTCAATGTCGTAGACCCACTCTTCCGTAGGTTCAACCTGTTCTATCTCTGTAATCTTCACACAGTCGGTATCGTTTATCGAAGCTGTCTGACTTCTAACGAAGGTGGAGAGGTAGACTTGGTGGGCCTTTCCTCCAACTCCTGAGGGTGTGAGTGATGGTGACCGGTCGGGGTAGAGGGTACGACACAAGAAAATGAGATCATCGCGGAGCCCGGGGCTGATGGTGGTCATGCAGTATTGTTTTGTCTTGTACCGAGCGTTCTGCGAAAATCCGTCTCCATCGTAGTATGCTTTGAAGAACGCTCCTCGGATTGGCCTTGGGGCCGATAGAATGGCACTGGGTATCCGTTTGTGGGAAGCTCGATGACCGCATCCCAGGGAGTCGTTGAGAAAGTCGTATACGTGTTTGCGCTGGGTTCCAGCCCTCCAAGTTCCCGATCTCTTATCACCGATGTGAATCGTAGGCGGGGCTCTTCCAAAGACACTTGTGTAGCATTCAGCCACGTCATCGATGAACTCGGTAGAATTGTTGCTGATGAGAACTTGATGCACCCGCTTGTCGTGCCTGCGACTGTACCAGCGAGAGGAG
>VBBE01000071.1 GCA_005884605.1 Candidatus Bathyarchaeota archaeon | reverse complement strand
GCAGCTCTCCTGCTACGGATTCAAAATAGAGAGTGGATATTTACTCATTCCTGTATCGAGGGGGAAACGTTTCAGGATACCCTTGACCAAGCATACGTCAGAGGTCATATCTCAACAGGGAGCCAAGGTTCGCTCCTTCACCCTCACGCGGAACAGACTGAGCCTCTGTATCGCCCGAGATCCTCCCATAATTGAATGCGTCTCCACTGTGGGTGTTGACCGTAATCTTCGTAATCTAACGGTTGGAAACGACCAGGAGACCCATCACTATGATCTCTCGAGGAGCGTGAGAATAGCAAACACCACTGTACGTATTATCGCCTCTTTCACAAGGGACGATGCAAGAACAAGAACAACGATAGCGTCCAAGTACGGACAACGAAGAACGACTAGGACTAGCCACCTGCTCCATAATGCTACAAAGACGATTGTCGCCCTAGCAGTCCAACGGAAAACAGCAATAGTTCTTGAGAACATTGAGGGCATCCGATCCCTCTACCGGAAGGGTAACGGTCAGGCTAGAAAGTATCGTGGCAGGATGAACGGGTGGAGTTTCGGTGAGGCTCAACGACAGATAGAGTACAAAGCCCGATGGATCGAATTACCTGTTATCCGTTTGTCTAGGCGTGAGACCAGAGGTTCCAGTGTGACTTGTCCGAGATGCGGGGAGAGACTCCAATCAGACAAACGACTAGAACGTAAGCTCTGGTGCGGTAAATGTAGAATAGTAATGGACCGAGACATGGTTGCAGCGATCAACATGGCTCGGCGGGGATGGGTGAGGTTCGCACGTTCCCGGCCTCCCATAGCTGAGGCGCAAGGCAGGGCAGGTGAAGCAGTGAAGGGGAACCCGACGCCTACGGTAATCCCCGGAGTCGATGCCCCGAAGCTAACTCAACCAACGATGAGTTAGCAGAACCCCATGATTCATACCAGAACTTTACTCATACTGGGAAACCTTATTCTTCGCTCGAAGCGGGCTCTTTCAAGGTTACTGAAAACTGAGGATAGTCGTCTGCGTGCGCCGGGTCCCGGATACGGCAACGCGTATCAAGATTTCCCCCGATGGGAAGTCAGTTGTCACAAGCGATACGGAGTTCGTAATCAACCCATATGAGGAATATGCGCTAGAACAGGGTGTCCAGCTAAAGGAGAAGCATGGCGGAGAAGTCACCGTTCTTACGCTTGGACCCGAGAAGTCAACTAGCGTAATTCTCAAAGCTCTGGCGCTTGGCGCAGACAAGGGTATTCATCTAAAGACCGAAAATTTCCCAGATGACCCTAGCGCGATAGCTAGGGCAATTGCGGCAGAATTGAAGACTGCCGAATTCGACGTTTTATTGTTCGGCAAAAAGGGTGTTGACGACGACAACCAACAAGTAGGACCGATGGTAGCTGAGCTTCTTGGAATCCCATGTGTCACTCAAATTGTCAAACTCGACATTTCCGCTGGGAAAGCCTTGGCTCATCGAGAGGTTGAAGGAGGAATAATCGTTGTCGAAGCTACCCTTCCGTCGGCGTTTACCGCCGAGAAAGACCTGACGGTTCCCCGATATGCGTCCCTTCGAGAATTGGTCGCCGCTCGGAAGAAACCTATTCTCGTAAAGGAGCCTCAACAGTTTCCGGGCGCGCTAGAGATTGTCTCGGTCCAATACCCTCCACCTAGACCCCCGGGCAGAGTTCTAGGGAAGGGCGTTGAAGCAGTTCCGTTATTGGTCAAGGTTCTCCACGAAGAGGCAAAAGTGATCTAGCAGAATGCACGGCCCGATACTTGTCTTCGCGGAGTCCTCGGGGAGCGAATTCAGAAAATCGGCATTCGAATCTGTAACGGAAGCCCGACGGTTAGCTGACCTATCAAAAACCGAGGTTCACGCCCTATCGATAGGTCATGGGGTAAAGGCTCAGTCAAGTTCTCTCGGCAAGTTCGGCGCAGACAAAGTTTCGATTGCCGACGATGAGTCGTTGAAGCTCTTCCACCCAGATCTCTTTCGACAAATCGCTCTCGACTTGGCGAAGAAGATCAACCCCAGCGTCATTCTTCTCCCAGCTACTTCGACCGGCAAGGACCTAGCGCCACGTCTCGCAATCCATCTCAACACCGTCGTCGCAACAGAATGCACTGATCTGGAAATCAGTGCCGATGATCTCATTGCGACCCGCCCTGCCTATGCAGGCAAAGTGTTGCTGAAAGTCAAAATAAGGGGAACCCCCAAGATTGCAACTCTTAGGCCGAATGTGTTCACCGCCAAGGAGAGAGTTCCCGCAACGAGTCCGTCGGTCGAGTCTCTATCATTCGAGAAGCCATCCACTAGGATGAGGGTGAAGGAATTCGTCACCTCGGCGGCAAAAAAACAAGACCTCACTGAGGCAAGAGTCATCGTATCAGGGGGAAGAGGAATGGGCGGACCTGAGAACTACAAGATTCTCGAGGAGCTCGCTAGTGTCATGGGCGGTGTTGTCGGAGCATCAAGAGCTTCAGTCGATGCAGGTTGGAGGCCACACTCGGACCAGGTTGGACAGACGGGTAGAACCGTCTCCCCAACATTGTACATCGCCTGCGGCATCTCTGGAGCCATTCAACATAGAGTTGGCATGATAAACTCGAAGGTGATAGTCGCGATCAATAGAGATCCTGAGGCGCCCATTTTCGGATTCGCGGACTACGGGATCGTGGGGGATGTTTTCGAGGTCGTCCCGGCTCTCACTCGGGAGATGCGAAGGTATTACGGGAAGAGCTGAACTAGGTCTGTCAGATGTCCTCGAGCTTTGTCTTTAGGAATTTTGCAAGATCTTGGCTTAGTGGGCTTCGAGAGACGTCAATTACCGGCATCTCAATGTTTCCCGACTTCACATTGTGGACAAATTCTGCCATGGGAGCGTAGCTTATGGAAGCTATGTAGAGTTCTCCGCGGGCATATTCCTCCGGCATGTCCGAGGGCGGGATTGGCTGTGATACAAACACCATATTCTCAGCCCATGTTAGTAAAACAGGTTGTCCCATCTTCATGATGAACGACAACGCATTCACGAGTTGTTGTGGATTATCGTACTTGACGAGCTCTCGGACGACGATCCGTTTCAGCGGCTCGTGAGCTATTTCGACCATTTGGCTGCTCATTTTTGCACTCCTGACCGCGAAGGCGGTAGGTTGTTGGTTAAGAGGGTTTCCAGGCTCAGCCTAGCTTGAAACTTACTCCCCTCCCGCCTGAGGGGTACTTCCAACTTATGGCTTTGGCTCCAATCTTATGACAAACGATCAGGCAAGCCCCTGTTTCCATGCAGCCTTCAGTGTTGTAGTTCAGCTGGTCTTGCCAGGTGTATACTTGAGCTGGGCAGATGTAGAGGCATGGCTTCTTTTCGCATCGCTGGCAGAGCTTCGTGTCGACTACAATGAATGGTTCCGGGTCTTTGATGAAGCTCACCAGGGCCAAGCGTTTGTCAAGACTCATTTCTTCTTGGTTCTCAGACATCTTTAGAACGTCCTCGCTCCAGCAAGAAGGTCGCGGATTAAGCTGATTGTGGAAACCTTACCTTTCGTCTGAGCCCTCAGTTCTTTGTAGATTTTTCGCTTTTCGTTTCCATCAACCCGATAGATTGCCTCAGCAGCATTGCAAACTAGCTCCGGGTAGACGTTGTAGAGCCTGTTGTTGCGAAGGTATCTCGGCACTCTGCTGAAAGTGTACATGTCTTTGAGTGCCGGCTCCTCTCTCAGCTTCCGCTCGTAGGCTCGGAGCGATTGCGCTGAATAGTCCTTCCTCTTGCGGGCCTCAAGTATTGTTTGGGCTGCAGCAACGCCTGAGACAATTGCCATGTCGACGCCTCTGAACGTGTAGCCATTATTGAGGAGGTGTCCTGCTGCGTCTCCCGCTACGAGCATGCCACCTGTGTAGGGTCTGGTCAACATCTTAGGTCCCGCTTCAGGGATCATATGAGCGTCATACTCGATTGTCTTCCCGTCCCTCAAGAACCGCCGGACCTTCCGGAGGTTTCGTAGTCTATCCATTAACGTGTGGGATGAGACTGCTTTCGTTGACGTATCATCAGCCCCGACGACCATTCCCAAAGCTAAGCTGTCTTTGTTCGTGTAAAGGAAGCCTCCGCCTCGCAATCCGCCCGAGCATTCTCCGACGAAGACGTGGGCGGCTCCCTCTTCCGGATCAAGGCCAAAGCGTTCCTCGATCTTGTCAGCCGGTAATTCAATGACGTCCTTCATACCCATCGATACCTCTTCAGGTTCGAGCATGGTGGCGAGTCCAGCTTTGCGGGCGAGGCTTGTTGTGGTTCCATCACATGCGATCACGACATCGGTTGGAATCTTGTCCTGTCCCGCGATTATTCCCTTGACATTTCCACCTTCGACCATGAGGTCGTCTACCCTTGAATCCGTAATCAGAGATGCTCCGGCTCTCTCGGCCTGTTCAGCCAACCATTTGTCGAACTTTGCTCGGACGGCAGTAAAGCTTCCTTTCGGGTCTTTCGATTCGTATTCGATGCTAAACGAACTTTCCGCCGTCATGAAGGTAATTCCCTCTTTTCTTATGAAACGCTCTACCGGCGCGTCTCTCCATTGGTCTTCAAGGAGACGTTTGAGGGCATAGCTGTAGATGCGTCCGCCAAAGACGTTCTTCGAACCGGGAAATGTTCCACGTTCAACGAGTAGAACCTGGACCCCTTCTCGAGCGAGGGTGAGTGCGGCCGCGCTTCCGGCCGGACCCGCTCCGACCACTGCGACTTCGAATCCTTCTAGTGACAACTCTGTCTCCCTTTGGGACCAGGTCTCGGGGTTTATCGGGTTTAGGGCATGGCCATGGCCATGGTCAGCGTTGGTTGTTGTTTGGCGTAGCTTCGGTCATCTCTAACCGTTATGTTCGCGATACGGCTCTTTGCACTGTTAGGCGGGTCGTCGTATGAGCTTGTCACCATGGGATGAGGGGATCTCTGCTTCAACACCTGCTCGATCAAGTCCCAACCCTTCGCAGATAGAGCGTTAGCGCGGCAGGCTGTCATTCTCTTTTGTCTCCCCACTTTCCCATCTCTGTTTCAATATCTTCTCAATCAAATCCACAGCCCGTTTGATCTGCCTCTGCATCGCCATTGGATCATAGCCGACAGGCGGCTTGCTGTCCAGGTATCGTCTGTACATGTCAAAATCCAGGAATTTCTTGCTCGTCTCAAAGATCGCCATGAGGGCGGGAGAGTCCATCTTGTCAAGATCATCGCGCCTGCAATGATAGAACCCATTGTCCCTCACGAAGGTTATTTTCTCATTGCCGACAGAGTCATTATAGACGTCCTCCCAAAGGTTCCTGTCGACTTCGTTCTCCTCTGTTTTCCCGGAAGCTATCTTTGACTCGAATTCGCGATAAAGTTGAGTTGCTTCCTGCTCCGAAACCTCAAGCGCTTTGGATACCTGTTCGAGGCTAAGACCCTTCTTCATCAGATAGTAACATGCTTCCTGTAGATACTGAGACGAATCCTGGTCTTCTTTCTCAACATTCAAGGGGCGATGTTCTCTCCAAGAACTCGAAGGAGTATCAGGCACTCGTGGCTAGTTATGATCTTCCCTAACGACTCGTGTACGATCTTTGCCTGAACTTCGAGCCCCCAAGTCCACTGCTGGGATACCTATTACTCGGCATCTACCGAGAAGCTTTCTGTCGAGACTGACTATGATGTATTGTTCTCCTTCGCAAGATTGACGACCTTATCGTCACTGAGTCCAGGTCTAACCTTAGTTGTCATCCATCCGAGATCTCTAAGGTATTCGTCTAGGCCAAATTGCTGTTCGTCTAGGAGGACTGGAGGGCTCTGCATATTGAGTGGTCTTTCTCTCTTGGATAGGGTAGGCCTCCTAAGAAACCTTACCGGTGGATCCGTTCCTTAGAATATGGCCCCGCTATTTCTTGAAGTATCTTCGGCATTTCCTGCATTGGAAACGGTTCTCTGAGATGTTCTTTAGTGGCACGTTGCAGAAGGGACATGTGTCCAGAACCGCTAGAGTGCCTTCCGATCCCTCTAACACCCGCACCTTGAGAGGGCGTAATCCGTTCCCGATACTCGCTTGTTGTCTTCTCGAGTATGCCATGTAGGAGCCTCCAGCAATGGCCGCGGAAGCCAGTAGCCCAATCGCGACGGGGATGACAACCGAAGAAAATGTGCTGGCCAGGTAGTCTTGCATGAACCTGTTGTGGATGTATTCGTTGTAGAGCCAAGCAGTTAAGAAAATATTGAGAATTGATTGAACCCCTATCGTCAGCGTCTTTCGAGACACTTGGTTCATGCTAGCAAGTCCCATAGAAGAATCAGACTCTCTTACGAATCCAAGAGGTAATCTAGCGTTCTCGAAAATAAGGCTACCCAAAAGTGGGGTGTCCACACGGAACTAGCGTTGGATCTACGCTCTGTGCCAGGCGGGGGTGGGACTATCGATATGCTTCGAAGTCTTGCCCGAGGAGGTTTACCGCGATCTTTTGAACCATAATCTCGTCAGTTCCTTCGTAGATCCGGCACACTCTTGTGTCTACCAAGTGCCTGGGTGCTCTTGTTTCGAAGCTGTAGCCGCTTGACCCGAATATCTGAACTGTTCTATCGGCGGCGTCATATGACGCGTTCGATGCGAAATATTTCGATTGAGCTATGAGTATGTCTGCTCTTTCACGGATCTCCTTGTCTTCTGGTTGTTTGTCGCTGCGTTGTTTGAGCAGTGCCGCTTTGTATACGAGGTTCTTCGCGGCCTCCAGATTCGTTGACATTATTCCTATGTGGCGTTGGACGAGTTGGTGTTTTCCGATCGGTTTTCCATGCTGAATTCTCTGCTTTGAATAGTTGACCGCCTCGGTAACGCAGTCTTCAATGACTCCCAAACATCCTGCCGCTACACTGAGTCTGCCGCTCATCAATCCGGAATATGCGACGCTAAGCCCTTTTCCGGGGGGACCGAGTAGATTCTCCTTTGGGACCCTGCAGTTGTCGAGGAAGATCGATCCAGTGTCTGAGGTGGGCATTCCTAGTTTGTGTTTCTGTTGCTGGGCTGAGTAGCCTTCGAAACCTTTCTCGACAATGAACGCGCACATTCCATCATGTTTGCCCTTTGGATAGGCGAATATGACGGAGATGTCAGATATGCTTCCGTTGGATATCCAGGCTTTGCTTCCATTCAGGAGGTAAAATGTTCCCTTGTCTTCAAAGGATGTTCGGAGCGATGAGGGGTCGCTGCCCGCGGTAGGCTCTGTGAGCCCAAAGCACATTACTTTCTCTCCTCTTGTCGCTTGGGGAAGATAGCGCTGTTTCTGATCTTCATTTCCCCATTTTTGCACGGTCATCTGGCCAAGTGAGACGTGGCCTGAGAGAAATGTTCGGACTCCAGTTCCTTCTCGACCGATTCTTTCCAAGGTGAGGGCATATGTTAGAATGTCCGCGCCTTGGCCCTCCCCGTACCGTCTCGATATCGGAAGCCCGAGGAGTTGGGCCTTCTTGAAAGTCGGGACAAGATGATCGTTGAATTTTCCCGCCAAGTACGCTTGGTCTTCTAACGGTCGAAGTTCTCGGCAAGCTCGGTCAACCTCGTCCAGGATAAGTTTCTGCTCGTCTGAAACGTCGAAGTTCATCTTGGAGAGATCTTCGCTACCTGAGTCTACAACTGTCTTCAATCGAAACAATCTCTCCATACTCCTGTCCTTAATGTGAGTTTTGTGGTTCTGTCAAGTCTTCTTCGTCTGGCAATTTTTGTCGCTGGTTTGTTGACTTAACTTGCCTCCATCGACTTTGAGGATTAGGGTCGCGTTCTCCCTGTTCCCGTTCCTCTACCATTGCTTCACCTGGAGGCCCGTTGGGGCTGAACCTCAGCCCTCCCGCAGCTATGTTTCTAGCTGCGTTCTCGTCCCTGTCTAGTATAGTTCCACAGTGTGGACACCATAGTCTTCGCTGGGTGCTCTCTAGGGTCTTGTACCCGCATATTGAGCACCGTTTTGATGTATTTCTAGCAGGGACGTAGATTACCTTCGCTCCTTCCCATCTTGCCTTGTACTCTATCTGTCGCTGTAGCTTTCCAAAGCTCCAGCTGTTCATTCGGGCTCGATAGTTTCTAGATTGCCCATTGCCCTTCTGGTAGAGTCTTCTGATCCCCGTTAGCCTCTCCATGACTATCCCATACCGTCTGGTCTTCGCCTGATCAACTATTCTCTTAGACACGTTGTGGAGTAGTGGCTGGACACAGTTCCTCTGCTTCTCTCCATACTTTGACAAGACTCGAGTTCTTATCCCCGTATCGTTTCTCTTGAATCGGCTGTTGACAAACCGGTAGGTAGACTTGATCCCGGTCGCTTTTGACAGGTCGAATGTTTTGACTGCCTTGTCGGTTGATGCGATTGTCACGTTATCCAGGTTTCGGTCTACTCCAACGTATCCTTCCGGCTTGATCTCAACTGTCTCTTTCGAGTAGGTTATACCTAGCGAGTTTGATGTCAGCGTCACCGATCGAACATTGAGCCCCGAGAGGACCTGGACTGTGCGACTGTTCAGCCTCACATAGACGTACTTTCGTGGTTTGACCGGCAGTCGCAGTAGATCGTTCTGTATCTTGAACCCATAGCATGTGGTCAGCATCAGCTTCTTGGCATATGGAATCCTTGTGCGAGAGTTCTTCCTCTTAGCTTTTCGGTGGTTGCGGAGTATTCCTGTGGCGGTGCTTATCGCGCAGAGCCTATAGTAGCTGAGTATGTCGCGGCTGAGACGGTGGTACGATTTCAACGAGAGGGACTTGAGGCTGGAAATGTTCTCTTCTATTCTGATAGCGACGCAAACATTCACCATACGTCTAAGCTCGTCGAGAAGCCGTAGGATTTCTGCTGAGGGGTGATGTTTCTGTCTGACCGTCTTCACCGCCGA
>VBBE01000070.1 GCA_005884605.1 Candidatus Bathyarchaeota archaeon | reverse complement strand
GGACCTGCAACCATTGTTGTGGAGCAGCGATTTCCCAATCAACCCTTAAACCCTGGGCCTCTCTCGATAGAACCTTCCAGACCGGCTTAGGTGCACGATTCAGAACGGGTTCAGGGATTTTCTCAGCCAGGGTGGCTGTCAGCCAACCCTCAGCCAAGACTATTCTTCTCTAAGGATCAGACTTTCCCGGTAACGAAGGCTGCAGGGCGATCGGAGAGCTCCGACTCAAGCTTGCGCGAAAGATCCTCTAGCAACTGTATGGTCTTACGGTTATCATCGCTCACCATCTGCCCGTTACAACCGCTACATCTGAAAGCAGACTCCATCGCGTCCTCAAACGTCACACGCACGTTCAAGCATTCTTTACACATGAAGAAACTATGACCCTTCTCAAATTCCAGCCTTGTCCGAAGGGTCTCCAGAGCCTTCTTCTTCCGACTCCGGACAAACGCGTCCAACTGGTCTGGCTGGAGCTTCCAGTGATAGATGAACCATCCAGTCTTCTCATCCCTCGACCGCTGGCACGTCACCAGAGCATGGTCGTAGAGCTTGTAGAGAACCTTACGTGCGGTGTTCAGCCGGACGTTAGCCTGGGTTGCAATTACATCGTCAGTGGTTGTTCCAGCTTGGGCCAGCGCCTTAACGACGCTGATGGCTTCCTCTCCGCCAAAGAAGCTGGCCAGACGAGCAAGATCATCATGATGATTCCCCATAATCTCTGATACCCCTCGACACCCTATATTGTGCGCTTCTCCAATTTAATCTAGTGCCCAAACAGACCAGTTCGCCAGCGTTGGCGAGAATATTCATTCTCCGGATAGGCCACCGGGTCTTCAGGGACTCACGAGTAACCACCCATGTCTGCCTCACAGCCCGAGCTCTAGGCGCTGACGGAGTCATAATAGCAGACCAGGAGGACAAGGTTGTGGAATCCACAATTCGAGATGTGACAAACAGGTTCGGGGGACCCTTCGATGTACAGAGCGGAAAACCGTGGAAACAGGCTATCCGAGACTGGAGAGCCATTGGAGGACGAATCGTCCACCTTACGGCCTATGGACTACCACTACCGAAAATGCTGCCAGAGATCCGAGACATAGACAAGGACCTTCTCGTAGTCGTCGGATCTGAGAAGATGCCGGGAGAGATATTCAAACTGGCCGACTGGAATGTATCAATTACCAACCAGCCCATGAGCGAAGTCGCTGCACTAGCCATATTCTTAGACTGGTTCAAGCAACACCGAGAATTTGAGCACGAGTTTTCGAAGGCTCAAATCCAGATTGTCCCGTCGAGAAGCGGAAAGGAGATCCAAACACTCTCCGCCTGAAATACTACCGACGCGAGATCGCTAAACGATGGCTCAGGTTTGGAATTAGGCTCCTTGACCCCAGAACCCGATGATTGCGAGAGGCAGATCGTGACATTCTCTTAACAGCTTTTCCGCCTTCTTACTCCCCGAATGATGAGTCAATTCTCGGGGCGAAAATCTCGGAAACGTTTCTTAGCTTCGCGACAAGTTCGCGGAATTCCTCAAAGTTCAAACCCGGAGAAGAAGAGACTGGCTTGACTGCTGGTTTTGGCATAGTGTCGTCCTAGAGAAAATTCGCAATTTAGTGCATACTGTTACTGGAGAACTACCGTAACAGAAAAGCTCCTACAAACAATCGAAAAGGTTGAGCAATCAACTAATTGGATTCGTTCACTAGACACCGCTAGGCGGTTATTCGTCAATGTCTTGCTTGTGCTTCACTAGGGCCACGTCGCCCAAAGTGACTACAGGATGCGGCGAAGCCTTGCGGGGTGGAGAGGGAAGCTCAAGCTCTTCCCGTGGAACAAGCAGTCTGACTCTGAGAATATGCTCCAGTTCCTTCGAGAGCCTCATGGTCGGCAGCATCTTGCCAATCTCGATCTTCTGAATAACCGTCAGCTTCTCCTTCGCCTTGAAGGCAAGGTCTTGTTGAGAGATTCCCAGTTTCTCCCTACCCTCTTTGATGACTCGAGAATATTCCTCGATAAGATCAGACTCTTCGACAGCTTTTGGCAGCCTCTCGATTGGTGCGTGTGTATGTGACGGTGCTATCATTGGGCGGCGAGGAGGTCTATCGGAAAAACTGGGCAGTCTGGTGCCAATGCTCGAGCATTGTTGGCACACGATGAGGGTTGCTCCTTCCACTAGCGATCTTCCAGGTTTGCCGACGATCTCGTGTCCACAAATCTCACAGAACAAGGTTCAGGATACCTCTAGGCGAGAACGTTAGAAATAGGCTCTCAGGATGCTTATGTAGGTATCGGATTTAGAATGCCCCTCCAGCTCGTAAAACCCCGTCTTCACGAGCTGAGAAGAATAAGGGTCGTGGCCAACTACCAGTTTGGCAAGGGCGCAAGCAAAGCTTTTCCGAAAACCATCTTGATAACACGGTCCCCTAACACTCACAGAATCCGACACATCTACAATGACAGCGAACTACTAGCAACCTATCGACCAAAGGACGGATTGCTCGCATTATCGACCCCCGGAGGACAGGCCCTCCGAGGTATCTTCAAACCACCGAGACTAAGGGTCGAAGTCGTCCCTGGCATCGAGGAGTTCATCAAGAAGGGAGGTAACGTGTTCTGCAAACACGTTCAACAGGTCGATCCGGAACTTCGCCCCGCAGAAGAAGTTCTCGTAGTCGACGAGAAGGATCGCCTGCTGGCAGTCGGCAGAAGCTTCTTCAACGCAGAAGAAATGCTCAGCTTCAAAATTGGCGTAGCGGTAAAAGTTCGACATGGAGTTGAAAGCTGATAGACTTAACAATCAGCAACTAAAGACGGTTGATAGTTCCACCATGCAACGCCGAATCAATCCTAGAGAAGCCAACCGAATGATGCAGCGCATGGGCATGCAGGTCAAACAGGTAGACGATGTGACCAGAGTCATTATTGAGTCCGCTTCAAAGAGAATAGTAATCGACAATCCTGAAGTTGCGATCGTTACCGTTCAAGGACAGACAGTCTATCAAGTCGGTGGAGGAACAGCAAGAGAGGAAGGCCCTGGCGGAGAATCTGCACAGGAGGATGCAAAGCTCGTCGCCTCACAAGCGGAAGTATCCGTAGAAGAGGCTGCTAAAGCTCTCCAGCAATCTGGAGGCGACCTAGCCCAAGCCATCATCATTCTCAAGAAGAAAAAAGCCTCCTGAGACCATAGCGGCCCTTGAACATTCAGGCAACCTTGTGTTTCATACTCAAAGACAAGCAGATTCTGCTCCTCAAGAAATCCAAAGGTCTCCTCGGACAGGGAAAGTGGAACCTTCCCGGCGGCAAGATGCTGCCCAATGAAGAGCCTAAGGCTTGTGCAGTTAGAGAAGTCTTCGAAGAGACGCGACTCACCGTAAGGAACGTAGAACAAATCGGCCTCCTCTATTTCTACAACAATAGCCAACGCCTGAGTCCGATCTGGACAGTTCACGCGTTCCTAGCTCGCGGATTCGAGGGGGTGCCGATTGACGGACGAGAAGGCCGGCTCAAATGGTTCAGCATCGACGCGCTACCCTTCGACGAAATGTGGGAAGACGATCAATACTGGTATGGAATGGCACTTGAAGGGACCGGATTTGAAGGATGGTTCTATTTCTCAGGTGATTTTGAGAAACTGATCGACCATAGGATAGAAGTCAAGCCTCTAGCCCGTCCAAGGTCTCTCAGGCTTTAAGACCCAAAGCAGACTCGGAACGAGCGAGAGAAGATTGAAGCTCATAGAGTGCGTGCCAAACTTCAGCGAAGGACGAAGAAGAGACGTAATTGACTCAATCGCAGATGTGATCAGATCAACGCCCGGCGTCACCCTTCTGGACGTAGAATCGAACCCGGACCACAATCGTTCAGTGATAAGCTTCGTTGGTGAACCCGGTCCTGTAAGACAAGCCGCGCTTGCCGCATCAGCAAAGGCCATTGAACTCATTGACCTCAACAAACACGAGGGCGAACATCCTCGCATGGGCGCGGTGGACGTTGTCCCGTTCGTACCCTTGTCTGGAGCAACCATGGACGACTGTGTAACTCTAGCGAAGGATTTCGGCAGAGAGTTCGCAGAGCGATTTCACGTTCCAGTCTTCCTCTATGAGGAAGCTGCTTCGACGCCTGAGAGACGAAACCTCGCAGATGTGCGAGCAGGCGAATTCGAGGGACTCCGCGATAAGATAGGCAGAGACCCGGCCAAGAAGCCTGATTTCGGTCCGGAAAAGATCCACCCCACGGCAGGAGCCACTGCTGTTGGCGCGCGGGAAATACTGATCGCCTACAACGTTAACCTTGGGACAAACGACCTCGCGATCGCGAAGAAGATCGCTCACCAGCTTCGGGCCAAGGACGGCGGGCTAGCCTACGTCAAGGCCCTTGGCTTCGAACTGAAAGAACGGGGAATTGTACAAGTCTCAATGAACATGACCGATTATCACAAGAGCCAGCTCTTCAAAGCCGAAGAACTGGTCGAGCTCTTCGCGGAGAGATATGGGGTCCCAGTTGTTGGCAGCGAGATCGTAGGACTCGTCCCAATGGATGCTCTAGTTGATTCAGCCGAGTTCTATCTCAAACTCGAGAATTTCAGCCGCGAACAAGTTCTCGAGAAGCGGCTTTTCACGTCCAGCCCATCAAGCCTTACAGACATGAGCCTCTCGACATTTTCTGAGGAAGTCGCATCCAAAAAGGCGACCCCTGGGGGAGGAAGCGTCTCCGCCTACGTTGGTTCACTAGCCGCTGGACTGGTCTGCATGGTTGGGAGAATAACACTATCCAAGAAAGATGTCGCGCAGGATAGAGACCAGCTACAAGACGCTGTTAGGAAAGGAGAGGAACTTCGCCAGAGGTTCCTGGGACTGGTTGTCGAGGACGCTGAATCCTTTGATGGCGTCATGCAGGCGTTCAAGTTGCCCAAAGACAAGCCGGATGCTCGGAGAAAAACGATTCAAGAAGCTACCGCCAAAGCAGCTGAGGTGCCCTTACGAACGCTTGACTCTTCTGTCCAAGTTCTACGCCTTGCGGAAGAGGTCGCGAAATACGGCGTGACTAATGCGCTCTCTGACGTTACGACGTCCGTGGCCGCGGCGCGAGCTGCCATGGAAGGAGCTGCCAGCAACGTGCTGATCAACCTAGACACCCTCGACGACCAACACTTCGTAATCAAGACACATTTGCGTGTTTCCGAGCTCAGAAAAGAGGGACTACAATTGGAGCAACGAATCCAAGAACTTGTTGCGTCTCGTTCCAGCAAGAAGTAGCCTAGGCGTCCAACTGAATCAGTCCGGTCTTACTGTCAGCCCAAACCATCAGGGGTGCCACAAGCATAGTCAACTCTCTTCCCTCCCGGGTCAGAAAATATTCCACCCTAGGAGGAATCTCCTGGTAAGCTACGCGTTTCACAAGTCCGTTTCGTTGTAGGTCTTTCAACACATCGCTCAGGGTCTTCGCGCTTATGCCTGGAAGCTTCTGAGCCAGCTGATTGAACCGCAGCGTTCCCTCGTTTCCAAGTTGAGCTAGAGAGCAAAGGACCCATTTCTTCCCGATAACGTCTACGAGCCCCTCGCACGGGCATGGACAGATGCAACATGGTTCTCCTTCCTTTCGTCTAACCATTCCGTAACCCAGTTACTCTATGGGAACCTGCCCGGTTAAATACTTCACTTTGGTAACTCAGTTACTGAGGTGAAGCGATAAATGAGTTGTTGCGGACCCGGATGCGGATGCTGTGGTCCAGGATGCTGCTCTAGCGAGCAATCAAGCCAGAAGATCACAAAGAACTGAGCCTAGAAAGGCTGGTTGTAATCTTGACGAACGAGACAGTGAATTGCTACAAAACGACTCTGGTCGTGACCAAGAATCCAACCGGCGATCTAGGGGTTGTCCAAGGCTGATGCTTACCCATTTTTTTGAAGATTCCAAGGGGAAGATCCATGTAACTCTTAAACGGGGGAATCGACTCGACCGCTTTCGATAGGACTCAATGCAGTATTCCCAATTAGGTCTCACTGGACTGCAGGTCTCCCGCATCTGTCTCGGAACCATGTCTTTTGGTAATTCTGAAGAATGGATGGTTGAGATCGATAAGGCGAAGCCGATAGTGAAACGTGCTATTGACCTTGGCGTGAACTTCTACGACACTGCGAACGTTTACTCGAATGGAAGGTCCGAGGAAATCGTCGGCGAGCTTCTCAAAGACCACCGGGATGATGTGGTGATTGCTACAAAGGTCAGATTGAAGGTTGGCGAGGGACCTAACAGTGAAGGCCTCTCAAGATACCACATCATGGGTCAAGTCAAGAAATCTCTCAAGCGACTCCGATCCGATAGAATCGACCTCTACCAGACTCACCGCTGGGACTACTCGACCCCGGTAGAAGAAACACTTCTCACTCTCAACGATTTGGTCCGGCAGGGCTCTGTCAATTACATAGGCACTTCAAGCATGTTCGCCTGGCAGTTCGCCAAGGCGCTTGCCGTTAGCGACCTTCTGGGAATTGCGCGTTTTGTCTCTATGCAGAACCACTACAACCTCTGCTATCGCGAAGAGGAACGAGAGATGATACCATTCTGCAAGGACCAAGGAATAGCTCTGATCCCATGGAGCCCCTTAGCCCGCGGCTTCCTAACTGGCAGATACAAGCGTGGAGGAAAGGTAGACACTGCTAGATACCGGTCTGACAAGTACTTTGCTGAAAGATTCTTCAAACCAGAAGACTTCGACGTAGTCGAGCGCGCCGAGGAGATTGCAAAGGAGAAAGGTGTGACCGTATCTCAAATTGCTCTGGCTTGGCTACTCCACAAAGGGGTCTGCGCTCCAATAATCGGAGCAACTAAAGTTGAGCATTTGGAGGATGCTGTCAGCTCGCTCGAAGTCAAGCTCTCGCCAGATGACATGAAAAGGCTGGAAGAACCCTACAAGCCCCATCGAATAATTGGTCCGCTACCCGTTCCCGAGCAGGCAAGCTAATTTGATGAAGATCCTCTAGTAGTAAGGTTTCGAAGTTGAGCCGAGTCCCAGCCAACGACCTCCACAATTTCTCGACGACGAATTGTCTTCTCCGGATTCTCGGAATGAAGCCGTTGAATGATGCGATTGTTGACCTCTGTAGGAATGCCCCAAGACACTGAAGATTTCCTTTTGTCAAAGGAGTCTATCTCTTCGTGAACATCAACTTCTGTCCAGTAGTTGCCCACCAGTTTGATAATCGCGGGAGGTACCACTCGGCGGAGCCCGGCCTCGCCGTCATTGAATCGATCCAGAGGGTAACCCATCTCCTGCCTTAGCTCCAGATATCTCTGTCTCGGGCTGAACCCTTCCCCGCCCTCAACCTCTGCGACTATTACCTTCCTCGTCACTCGCCCTACTTCGCCAACTACCTGAACCCAATCGCGAACAAGATGTAGCACATGAATCATGATCGCACCATCAAAGACCCTATCTCGGAAAGGCAAGTGGTGGGCATCAGCTTGGACCAGGTCTCGGAGCCTCTTCTCCCTAGCCTTGGCCATCATGGATAGTGACACGTCAACACCCACAATATTGAATCCTGAATCATTGAAGTACTCTGCAAAGCGGCCCGTCCCAATCCCGACATCGAGAATTGCTCTACAGCCAGCGAACAGTTCTTTCATCGTGTCCAAGAGCTTCTTCATTATCTCAGGTGGAACGCCGGACCATCTCGTGGCATCGTAAATGCCGGCTACACGGTCGAAAGAAACTGCCAATCATAATCCTCTGGAAAGAAGAAATCGCATTGTCGGAAATTCGCAAGCTTCGGGACAGAGCCTCAAGGCTGCTTGATCCCGCCTACAATAATCCAGTCCGGAATTTCTAACCCGTCCAACTCTAAGTTCCCACTGTGGAGTTTCCAGTAGGATCGTCTTATGTCCCAGTCTTTGAGAAGCTGCCTCGCGGCCTTCGAACGAATCACTAGGCCACTCTTCAACCGAATCTGTCGCAGCCTTCTGAATCCAGCAGACCTCAGGTAGTCTACAACGATTCCTGGAGACGGAGAGAACCATTCCAATGATGGAGTCTTAGTCCATTTAGTATTACTGTCAGCCTCGATTAGCCGCTTCTGCCTAGCATTCCCTGGTTCAGGAGACAAGAATGAGTGAACAGTGAATCCTCCGGGTTTTGTTACTCGGTGACACTGGGCGAAGAAGTGCTCCATTCTTTTCGATGTTATTTCAGGAAGAAACTCGCTGGAGATTACTCCGTCGTACTTGGAACCCCGTTGGCAGGTCAGCCAAGCATTGTAGTCGCTTACCACAACTGAAATTCTCGCGTTCAATCCATTCCTTACTATCGTAGATAGCAAACCTGCCTCATTTCCTGAATAAGCTCCTTTGAACCTGTCCAAAGCAATGATCTTGTACCGCGGTACCAAGTCGGCAAATGGGACCGTGAGCTGTCCCTCCCCAGAGCCCACCTCAACCAGGACCCCCGCCTTCTTAGGTAACATCCTGGCAATGTTTCTCGCCACTTCTGCATACTGCCGAAACCAGGCAGAATCGAGTTCCCTCGGATCCGAAACGGTTATCGTTATCTGCCTACCCCGCCCTTGTGATGGATCAATTTCCGTTATGCACTAGCATGGAAGTTCCATAGATCATCTGCTAAACCTATACGTCACGATTGACCCTGTGA
>VBBE01000069.1 GCA_005884605.1 Candidatus Bathyarchaeota archaeon | reverse complement strand
GATTACGATGTTCTCTTTTCTTCCCTCAGTAACCTTCAGTTGGGCTATCGCTTCTTTCACTGATTTTGGATCTAGAAGATCGGCCTTCTTGGCCAGTCCTGCTAGCAGCTTCGCTCTAGAGACTATCGTACTTTCTCGATAGCCTTCTTTCTTCATCCAGAATGCATGTTCCAGAACCTTGCCCTGTAGTGGGTAACGTTCCTGGTGCGGGGGGTGGGATTCGAACCCACGAAGGCCTACGCCACGGGATAGCACACCCGCGCTTTGCTAAGGCATCAATCGTATCGACGCCTTTGCAGTATTGGGTCTTGAGTGTAGCGCGCGCGTGTCAGGCGCGACCCGCCCATTTAGTCAGATGATTTGACCTGACTCTGGTACCCCCGCTGTAGAGACCTGACAAAACGCTCCTCAAATATGCCTTAAGGCGCATCATCATCGTTCCGATCGATTGCCAAAGGGTTTCAATCGCCCATCTCACTTTGGAGTATCGCCCCAAGGATATTATTGCTCGAGCATAATTTCCTCCTTGCAGAGGCGCTTTCGATGTCTCAGACCCAGACCCGCAAGCAGAAGATTCTAGGAGATGTCAAAAGAAAACGACGTCAGAGAGCGATTACCTCGATTGCTATTGCCGTGATTCTAATTGCGATAGTCGTGGCGGCCGTGATCTTCTTGCGCCCGCCACCGAACGCGGTACAGCTACCGGACTATCTGAGCCATTGCGTCATTGGGAGCGGCCTCTACCACTCGCATCCCAACTTGACGATTACGATAAACGGGGCTAACGTGCCAGTGCCGGCTAACACGTTTGACTCTTCTTGTCAACAACCCATCCATACCCATGATGAACCTGGCGTACTCCATATTGAAACAGACCAAGATCGAGACTACACTTTACACGATTGGTTCCTACTCTGGGGTCATCATGTGAACAATACCAACTATGCAATCTTCAACTCTAACCAGATATTCACAAACAAGATCGACGCTACTCACCACCTCACAATGACGAAAAATGGCGTCAACGATAATAGCTTCGAGAATCATGTGTTCCCAAGGAACGCCTCCCCAACAGGTGGGGTCGGAGGTCAAGGTACTTTGTGTGCGGTAGCTACTGGTCAGCCATGTGTGGAGGACAATATCGTCATAACGTACGGCTAGAACCGCGGCTCAGACGCACCGCCTAAGCTTCAACCACATGCCCTATCGGAAATACAACATAATCAAAACGGTCAAGAATTCTGTTCTTGAAGGTATTGTCGATGGCCCTATTACTGGGTTCCTAATCTTGAATCCCAAGATCCGCAACATCAAGCCGAGAGCTGATACTGTTATTGAGAACTAGCGAGATGATAATTGTCGGGCTTGTGGCCGCCTTCTTAGCGACAGGCGGAGTCCTCGCAGTAGTGTTTACGCCTTCCCCATCCCCTTGCTCTGGGGTTTCGGGTGCAATTCGCTCCTTCACAATTATTGTAGATTTGAATGGTTATAATGGCAGCGGGTCTCAACCCGGGACTTGGCCGGTTATTACGGTTCAGCGTTGTGATAAAGTGGTTTTCACTGTGATCAACAATGATACTCAAGCTCACGGGTTCGCTGTTGCCTCGTACTCCAACGCTGGTCTAGAGCTCGTTGGAGGAGACCATCAGAAATTGCAGTTTCAAGCAACCAGGCTGGGACAGTTCAAAATCTATTGCACAAGCAGGTGCACGGTTCACTACCTAATGCAAAACGGTCTTCTTAACGTGACACAATCCTTCCCATACGGGCTATCCATGCGATCCTCAAATTGGATCCGAGTCTTTCTAATTCTCACGGTTCTACTTGGCTTTGACTACGGTACGAACTTGCGTGCCGCTCTACCAACACCAATCCTTCAGGTCAGCAATCAGCAATACGTTACTCTTCTGCCAAAAGTCCCAGTCGGGACCCCAAGACCCCTGATCATCTACCCAAACGACACCAGAGTGTGGGTCGCTGGATTCGAGACAGGAGGCCCACAGACATCGCAGATTAGGGAATACTTTGTTAACAACGAAACTTCAAGAGGAGTTCTCAACTTTTCAAACACTGAAATTAGCTCGATCCTGGTTGATCGCAACAGGGTCTGGTATGCCGAGAACTCGACGCTCGCCTTTTATAATTCCACAAGTGGGCAGTCAGAAACCCAGAGAACATTTCAAAACCGGAGCTTGTTGTCTCTAGCACTCGACCACAATGGTCGACTATGGATGACGCTAGGGGGATCAAACGGCACGAGCAGCATCGTTATGCTCAACCCGAATAACACAACGCAGACATACCGTGTTCGAACGAGCAACGCCCTAGCTTATGGGATAACTGTCGCTCCCGACAATACAATATGGTTCGCTGAAGCAGCAGCGAAGAAGATCGGCCACCTCGGGTGCGACACCTGCAACATCACGGAGTTCTCTCCTCCCCAGTCACTCAGCTTGGCCGCCCCCACCCAAGTTATCGTCGACAATTCAGGAAATGTGTGGTTCACGGACCATGGCAGCAACCAGTTTGGGGTGTTGAACCCGAATACGAATGCATGGAAGGTCCTCCCTATTGGTTATTGTCAGAACTATTGCACCGGTGGGCTTCCAAACTCAATATTTCTGGGAGCCAACAACACCATATGGTTTTCTGAACATGTTGCAGGGAGGATCGCCCACTATGACCCCTCCACCGAGGTACTCACAGAGTACATCATCTCTCCAAACTCTCTCCCGTTCACCTGGTGGGCGATGCCTGGAGCGAATAACCTTGTATGGTTTGTTGCCTGGGAACTAGGCGAGATAGGTTATGTGAATGCCACCTTACCGGCTTCATTCTCCCTAACGCCCCCTTCGGGCGATTTCATTGTTGCGAGGGGGAGCTACGATGACGTGCCTGTCCGAGTCGACCCTCAGGGCTCCGCGAAACTTTCATTCGGTATCTCACCTGTGACTAGTGACCAAGAGTACTACCAAACGACTGCACAAATTTTTGGGCCGTCTCCTCCTGACCTCGGGCCTAGCATCAATCCTCAGACTATTACCTTCAGGATTTCTTCGGCATGGAACGCGACTCTGGGTCCCCGATATGTGGCTCTGACCGCTTCTAACGGTCAAATAGCAATTAGCGTCCACATAAAGGTCGTAATCATCGAGGCTTCGATTCCCTACGTTGCCCTAGGTTTCTCGACAGTGATTTTTCTGGGAGGAGTTACGCTCTACTTGCGACGACCAAGAAGACTAAATGTCAAGAAGGTGAAGAGAAAAAAATAGCTCGGCCTCAAAGCAGTTCAATTTCGATGAAAACATCGTCCGGCGCTCTAATCCTCATCAGTCTCTTCAAAAATCGTTCATTGGGATCAACGTCGATGAGGCGCTTGTGAATCCTCATCTCCCACTTGTCGAATGTGTGAGTTCCTTGTCCTGCTGGTGATTTTCTTGATGGGACGATGAGCTTCTTTGTCGGCAGCGGTATCGGTCCTTTCAGTTTGACGCCTGTTTTGTCGGCTATGTCTTTGATCTCGGTGCAGATGGTGTTGATGTCCTGGGGGTCGGTGCTGGACAGACGGATTCTAGCTTTGGAAACCAACCCAAGATACCTTCATTGTCGACCTTTGTAGCGAAGGGTTAGGGCGGGTCCGGTGCGGTTAAAAACCTTGGTGTAAACTCGCGGGGAAATTCCCGAGTCAGGGGATTGCGATGGATCTGACAGTATCCTACCATGCGTCCCGGTTGCTGACAGGTCAGCTGTGGGCTCACTTGAGGCCTAGTCTAGGTTTCCAGGATCGCATCAATCTTTGCCTTCTGCTGTACGCGAAGCGGGCTAAGATGAGGAATGTTCCCAGAGATAGGAGCTCTAGATGCATGGGCCTCGGTAACTTTTCCTCCCAAGAAAAGCCTATCGGCCATGCGCGCGAAACAACCTGACAATCCAATGGACTTCGTTGGGTCCACAGCTACCCATACAGTGAGGAAGAGTTGTGTTGGGTTAGCCTTTCGTGAGGATCTCTTTGACCACGCCGACTCCGACGGTGCTGCCCATGTCTCTGATGGCGAACCTTCCGAGTTCCGGAATATCCGAGAACGCCTCCAAGACCATGTTGTGCAATGGCTTCATCTTCACCAAGGCGCTGTCCCCGACCTTGAGGAAGCTAGGCTTCTCCTCAACCACCTGACCCGTACGCGGGTCGATCTTCTTGATAAGTTCCTCGAACGTCACGCCGACCGTCGCGGTATGCGCGTGCAACACTGGTGTGTATCCTGCGGCGATGGCGGTCGGGTGGTAGATGATAATGATCTGTCCGATGAACTCTTTCGCGATGGTCGGTGGCTTGTCGGTGTGGCCCATGACCTCTCCCCGTCCGATCTCGTTCTTTGCAACGCCTCTGATGTTGAAGCCGATGTTGTCTCCCGGCTCAGCTTTCGTCATACGTACATGATGGGTCTCGATTGATTTTACCTCGCCGAGTTTTCCGGAGGGATTGAAGATGACCTTGTCACCATCCTTCACCACCCCTGTCTCGACACGTCCCACCGGGACAGTTCCAACACCAGTGATCGTGTACACATCCTGAATCGGAACGCGAAGCGGCTTGTCCAAGGGCTTAGGTGGCGGGATGAAATCGTTGAGCGCATCGTACACTGTAACCCCCTTGTACCACGGCGTGTTCGTGCTCTTTTTCGACAGATTATCGCCAAGCCATCCGCTAGTCGGTACGAACGGGATCTTCGAAATGTCGAAGCCCACGGTCTTCAGCAAGCCTTCCAGCTCTTTCCGGCACTCCTTGTAGCGTTCCTCTGAATACTTGACTGTCTGGTCATCCATCTTGTTGATGGCAACGACCAAGTTCTTCACTCCGAGAGTTCTTGCAAGATAGGCGTGCTCTCTGGCTTGACCGCCGGGTCCGACGGCGACTTCGAATTCGCCTTTCTTACCCGAGATGACGAGAATTGCGACGTCCGCTTGGCTGGCACCGGTAATCATGTTCTTGATGAAGTCTCGGTGTCCGGGTGCGTCGATGATCGTGTAGAAATTCTTCGGTGTCTCAAACTTTTGGAATGAGAGATCGATGGTGACCCCTCTTTCTCTCTCTTCCTTGATCGTGTCTAGGACCCAAGCGTACTTGAAAGTATCACCTGCTCCTGTCTTTTCAGATTCTTTTGCGTACTGCTCGATTGTCTTCTGGTCAATGTATCCTGCGTCGAACAGAAGATGACCTGTTAGCGTGCTCTTTCCATGGTCAACGTGACCCATCACGATTAGGTTGAGATGGGGTTTTGCGGACATTGTCTTAGTTCATACTCCTTTCTTGAAACGGAGAGAGAAAACACCTGGTTTCTTTATAAAAAGGCTCGTGTGACAGCCTAACGCTTCTCACACCCGGGCGGTTCACCGTCAAACTACTTTTCTGTCTCATAACGGAACCTCGTCCCCATCCGCCAGTAATACCAGAAAGAGGACGTATTCTCTGAGTTGGAGAAACCAATTTGAGAATAAAAGAAATCGGGGCTGGCCTATAGGCTACCCCATTTGATTCGAATCGGAAGCTTCCACGACAATCGTCACGCTCTTGTTTCAGAGACAGCATTTGCTTCCCCCAACGGTATTTCACTTCGCCATCAGTAGCTAGCATTCCAAGCACCACGCCACTACTCCAGAGCCTCAATCAAAGAGTCCAAAGCGGGGGCGGAAGAGACTGATGAGAGTTGACTAAGAGTCAGGTCTGAAAAGTGCTCCAGTTTTGCCAGTCGAAAGAGACGCGGTCAGCATAACGCAAATTAGGCGGGCGGTCCGCACCCTCAACTCATGGCAACTGTATTAGCCTACAAGACTTCTCTCCTGCTTCTGTTGGCGCTGTCTGGTGGTTCAGTTGCAGGCATGACTTACTACTATCAAGGTCAGACTGCGAACATGAACAATGAAGTCAGTAACCTTGGAAACGGGATTACGAGTTCGAATGGCCAAATTGCAAACCTGACCAGTCAGATTTCCAAACTTAAGGCAGAGATCGCATCATTGAACCAAAGCTTGCAGAGTCTGCCACAAGTCAATGAGGTTCCTAGGAACGTTGTCATAAGAGTGGAATGGGTGAACACTTTCAACTCGGACCAGGACAGGTTCTATCCCGAGTACATAACAGTCGTACAAGGAGACAACCTAAGTCTTGTCTTCATCTCTAACGACACATCAGACGCCCACACTTTCACCATTAGTTTGTCCTTCCGCGGTCTACCACCAGCAGCTGCGTTTCAGCTGAATAACAGCTGGACGGGCCTCTCCAGCGGTCCCTTTCTAACACCGACTAACACCAATTTCACCGGTAGACCCACGGGATGCACAGACCAAAACGGAAACAGTGTTACATGTAGCACGCAAAAAGCCAACTCGGGAACCGGCTCGACCGGAGATTGCAACAATACGGCGCCCATTCAACCACCATGCGATTTGTGGTCGACAGGGGCGCTAGGCATAGTCACGGTCCCTGGAGTTTACAAGTTCTTTGACTTCTACCACCAGAAAATTGGCATGTACGGTTGGCTGATAGTTCTGCCGAACAAAGGATACACCGCGGGCTAACCTTACCTCCCGTTCTTCCTCATTCAATGAATCGTTCTTGCAGAAGGGAGAAACTACCTTGACGTTTTTCCTGCTCAACCATTCCGAAAAGGATGAGGAAAGGAACGTTCTACGGGCAACGCATGCAAGTACTTTTTCCGCTTCCGTTTCTTGTCATAGACACGGATCCATTGACGAGTTACCCCCCAGAGGATAGTTCGCCCACCTTGGCTTCTGGAAATCTGAAAAAACACTCAAAATCGGCTTACGTTATTGGAGTTATAACAGACAAGTAATAGAGTGGGAGTTGGCTCAATTCTGGTAGACGGCTGGAGCCCACCTCTCTCGACGAATCGAGTAACAAAGATGAGGATTTTCCTTGCTTTTTATAAAGAGCCTTGTCCACGGTACCACCATCCCTTCCGCTCAAGAAAAAACTAGAAGTAGGTTTTTCCCTGAATTATGAAGAAAGGTCTAAATGGGAAGTTTCTCGGCGCTTTCCGATTCGAAGGCATAATGGTTGCTAGAGACTACTTCTAAGCACGAAGCCGCTCCATCAAGCCTCGGCATGCAGAAAACCCAATACGACATTGCTGTAGAACAGTTCCAGCGCGCCGCCGACCTGATGAAACTTGATCAGAACGTTCAGGAGATTCTTCGAAAGCCTAGAAGAATTCTCAGCATAAACTTCCCTGTCAAAATGGACGACGGAAGAATCCTCCTCTACCAGGGGTTCAGAAGCCAGCACAACAACGCCCTGGGACCTTACAAGGGCGGAATCAGATACCACCCCAACGTCACTATCGAGGAGGTAAAGGCGTTATCCATGTGGATGACGTGGAAGTGCGCGGTCGCAGGCATCCCATTTGGAGGCGCCAAAGGAGGAGTCACGGTTAACCCGAAACTCCTGTCCAAACACGAGCTGGAGAGGCTCTCCAGAACATTCTTCTCACTTATCAGCGAGATCGTGGGTCCGTTCCGCGACATACCAGCGCCTGACGTTTACACTGATTCTCAGACTATGGCCTGGTTCATGGATGAATACAGCAAGGTTGACAGGAACAACGCGAGCGCAGTCGTGACGGGTAAGCCGATAATAATTGGAGGATCCCTTGGAAGAGATTCGGCCACCGGGAAAGGGGTCTCGGTCACTATTGAGGAGGCCGCGAGACATCTCAAGATCGACCTGAAGAAGGCAACCTGCGCAATCCAAGGCTGGGGAAACGTTGGCTCCTTCGCCCACATGTTCCTAGAAGAAGCCGGAGTCAAAGTTGTCGCCGTCTCCGACTCAAAGGGAGGAATCCACAAGAAAACAGGCCTCTGGTTCAACGAGGTCGCAGCCTACAAGAAGAAGAACACGAGCATGGCGAACTTGCCCGCGTCCGAGAACATTTCCAATGAGGAATTACTCGAACTTGACGTGGACATACTGGTGCCTGCAGCGCTTGAGGACGTCATCACCGAAAATAACGCTAGAAAAATCAAGGCAAAGCTAGTCGCTGAAGGCGCTAACGGGCCGACCACACCGGAGGCCGATGATATCCTTTTCAAGAGAGACATCGCGCTGATACCGGACATCCTGGCAAACTCTGGCGGAGTGAGCACAAGCTACCTTGAGTGGGTGCAGAATCTCCAACACCTCTGGTGGACCGCTGATGAAGTCGACCATCGCCTAACAGCGATAATGAAGAAGGCGTTTGCTGAGGTTTGGAAGACCAGTCAGGAGCAGAATGTCGATATGCGGACCGGAGCCTATGTCTATGCTATTGGAAAGGTTCGGGACGCTATGGAGATCCGAGGCTGGGTCTAGAAAACTACTGCCGTACCATCAGTCTAGCAACGCAGTGAGCTTTCGCTCCTCACGAGCCTCATCTGCCATAGCATCCATCGCCATCTTATGAGTGACCATGTCGGTATCTCGCGTCTTGCTCGCGAGCCGCTGATAGAATTCAAGAGATGATCTTTCAAGCTTCAAGCTTTCCTTGATCATCGCCTTCAGATCGTTTCCCCTCCGCGGCGGGTCCGAATAAGAAAAGAAAGCCTTCTTCTCCCACTCAACCGGTTTTGATATGGGTACTCCTCCCAGTTGTATGATTCGTTCCATGAATCTTGAAGCGTGATCCCATTCTCCGTCAGCCATTTCCTTGAAGAGCTTCGAAAGGGGCAGTGAGCTAATTCCGCTAGCTATTTTGCTGAGGTACAAGTATCGGAAAGCTGCGAGGGTTTCTCCGGCAAGGGCTTGGTTGAGGTCATCGAGAAGCGTCGGTTCCCTGATACGGCCCCCAAATACCATAATGATCGGGCTTGGCGTCGTCATAGGTGAAGCTATCGGCCTCGGCATGCTCCCGGGAATTCGAGAGGCCGTTTTCGGGTTCCTGACCGCCTCACTAATGATGGCGGGGACGATGGTGGCCAACGACGTTTACGATGTTGAGATCGACAAGGTCAACAGCCCGCAACGGCCCCTCCCTTCCGGAACGGTGAAGACCAGGGACGCGGTCGCGTTGGCAGTGGCCCTCTCCGCCGCAGCGATAGGATTTGCCGCTCTGCTCAACCTGTGGACGTTTCTGACTGCGCTCCTCGCTCTTGTGTTGATGATTTACTATAACACGAGAGGGAAGAAAACAGGGCTCGTAGGAAATTCGGTCGTAAGCTTCAACGTTGCTCTGCCCTTCTTCTATGGAGGCCTCGCGGTGGATTCGATTAGCCCACTACTCTTCATCTTCTCCGTTGTCGCATTTTTCGCAAACTTTGGCCGAGAAGTCGCGAAGGGAATAGCCGACGTGAAAGGGGACAGCCTCCGTCAAGTCCGGACCCTAGCGGTAGTCAGGGGCACCAAGTCCGCAGCGTTCGCATCTGCCGGACTATTCATCGCCGCAGTTCTGCTCAGCTTTCTCCCACCATTTCTTGAGAGTATCTCCTGGCTGTATTTCCCTCCAGTCATAACCGCAGATATTGGCTTTCTTTACTCAGCGTACAGGTTAGTGGGAGACCAGAGCCCTGAAAACGTTCGATCAGTCAAGGGCCATGTTCTGGTGTGGATGCTGTTAGGGCTTGTGGGTTTTCTTTTGGGCGGCGCCGCTCTGCTTTGACTTGGACATTTCAAGCAGTAATTCTCTAGCTCGGTCCAGCCGGATTTTCCGTTCGGCGACCATCTTGTCAGCCACCAGGTCGATCAGATCTCCTTGAGCTCCAGCCATCGCGGCGATGTTTCTGGCGTGCAGAGACATGTGTCCCTTCTGAATCCCCTCTGCTGCTAAGGCGCGTAGCGCGGCCATGTTCTGGGCTAAGCCGACCGAGGCCATAACCTCTCCGAGTTCGCGAGCCGTCTTTACGCCAAGGATCTTTAGGCAAATTTTCGCCATCGGATGCACGGCAGTAACTCCCCCAATGATCCCGACAGCAGCCGGGATCTCGATGGTCCCGACTAGGTTTCCTTTGAGATCTTTCTTCCATATTGTAAGGGGGGAATAGTGTCCAGATCGAGCCGCGTAGGCATGAGCCCCTGCCTCTATCGCGCGAGTATCATTTCCAGTAGCTAGGCAGACGGCGGTTATACCGTTCATGACTCCCTTGTTATGAGTTGCACATCTGTACGGGTCGGCCGCGGCAAACGCGTATGCCTCGACAATCCCGTCTACGATGTCCTCGCCGCCTAGAGCTTCTTTCGAGACGGTCGTTGTGGCTTTTGCGACTCTCCTATCCGCAAGGTTTGAGATGATCCGCAATCGGGCTTGACCCTTGGAGATTTTTTCAAGCATCGGTGCCACCGCTTCCGCCATAGTGTTGACAACATTGGCCCCCATGGCATCGCGGCAGTCGACTAGAAGCTCTACAATGACCAACGTTCCGACTTGGCTGGGTAGGATTCTGACGCGGAGGTCTTTTGCCCCTCCACCCATCGAGACTAGAGTCGGGTCCTGCCGGTTGGCTTTTTCAAGAATCTCTTTTCTTGCCGAAAGGATCTCCTTTTCAGCGTCCTTTGGCGAAAGACATTTCACGATCTGGATCTGACTGATCATCACTGGCTCTGTGCTTGTGGCGGTGAAGCCGCCTGTTGGTCGGGCCATCTTGGCCGCGTTACTTGCTGCGGCGACTACTGATGGTTCTTCTATGGCCATTGGTACTAGGTAGTCTCTGCCGTTTACGAGGAAGTTCGTTGCGATTCCGAGAGGGATCGGGAACATGCTGATGACGTTCTCGATCATTCGCTGAGCGGTCGCGCTGGGCATTGTTCCGCTGGCCAGGGTCTGAGCTTCCTCAGAGGTTAGACCCGCGAAGTCTTTGACAATTCTTAGTCTCTCTTCCACCGGGAGCTTGTAGAACGAGGCGATGGTTGAGCTTCTTTTCAGAACGGGCGTTTCCAAATATTCCACCGTCTCGCTCGTCTAGGCCTCTGGAAAACCTAGGTTTTCCTTTCTCAGCTTGTTAAACGCGATTGGAAACCATGGAGTGTATTTCGCCGGGTTCTTGTCCAAGTCTCTTTGGAGATCGGTGAGGGTGACCCACTTCCAATCGTCTACCTCTTCAGGATTAGGTTTCGGGTCTCTATCGTATTGCCCGACAAAGACATGATCGAACTCGTGTTCTGTCAAGCCGCTCTTTGTGTCGGTCGCTTTGTACACGAAACTGAAAGTCTCTTTCAGCGGTGTATCAAACCCCAACTCTTGCTTGAGCTTCCTATGGACCGCAGCCTCCAGTTTCTCACCCTTGATTGGATGACTGCAACAAGGGTTGCTCCAGAGGTTCTGAAAGTGGTGCTTCGCCTTTGATCTAAGTTGGAGGAGCGCCTCGCCCTTGGAGTTGAAGATGAAAATGGAAAAAGCTCTGTGCAGCTTTCCGCCGTCGCGATGAGCTGCAAGTTTTTCTTCGTATCCGATCGGATTGTCTTTTTCGTCAACTAGGACTACGATCTCAGGCATTTTTTTCTTTCTCCGTTTGTCGAGGTAGGAAGCGCTCTTTTTCTGCCTTTCCGATCGAAGCTACTCGGGGATTACTCGACTCCACTTGCATCAAGGGACACGTTGTAGATTGTTCCTCCTGCACTTCGCAGTTTCCTCGCGATATTTGATCGGTCTTTCTTGTCATCGCATAGCGCTATGATGCATCCGCCGCCTCCTGCACCTGTAAGTTTGGCTGCGAGGGCCCCTGCCTGCCGAGCCTCAGCCACGAGTCTGTCAAGATCGGGTGTCGAGACGCCAATCTGACGAAGCATTTCGTGGTTTCTGTTCATCAACCGCCCCAGCTCGTTGTCGTCTTCCTTCCGTAGAGCCTTGGCCACAGCATTCGAAATGGCAGTGATCTCGTCCAGGTGTGTCTGAAACCTATCTGTTTGTTCCCGTGATCTCTTGACTACCGAACCCACCAACGCTTTGGTCGACCGGTGGACTCCTGAATCACATACGAGAATCGTCGGTGGTCGTTTAACGACTATGGGCTTGATCTTTGAGGGTTTGTTGAATTGAATGATTCCGCCGTAGATGCAAGTTGCCTGGTCGACTCCAGAGGGGTGTCCATGAAGATAGTTCTCTGGGATGAAAGCGAGCCTGAAGATCTCTTCTCGATCGAGTCGAACGCCCGTCGATTTGGCTACCGCTGAGATGGTCGCGACTGTGGTAGAAGCGGAGGACCCGAGGCCTGCACCGATCGGAATCTGGCAGTTCGCGTCAACATGGACGCCGAGATCTCCTGTGCCTAAGTGGTCGAGCGTCGCGCTCGCGGCCAGGCGCAACGGCTCTAGAAGCTCTCGATTCTCGCCAACCAAGGATCCCTTATCAGCGTCGCCGACTAGATGAAGCGGAATATCAGCTGTTACTTCGATTCGGCCACTCGGAGAGGGTCGCACTTCTATCTTGGAATAGAGATTGACTGCCATCGCCACGGCAGGTGCGCCGAGGACAACGAATTGTTCTCCCGACAGGATTATCTTTCCAGGTGCTCTAGACGAGACGATCGATGGAAAATTTGACGGCGAGGACGATCTCACTTCGTGAATGCGATCGCTGCGTAACCAACAACTGAGCGCTTGTCCCCTGCTGTGTCACCACTCGTCTGGTAAGACAGCAGCCTGGCATGCTTAGCTCCTAAGACTTTAGACGCATGTATAACGGCCGTGACCGGACCATATCCGCAAGCTGACACATGGTTGTCCTCGATCGTGTCCTGGAATTGTTTCTCGTCCATTTCGAGCACCGCCTGGATTGCGTCCATGTCCTTTTTCTTCGCTGACTCGTGGGGTTCGTAGTGGGTCCAGTCGGAAGAAGCGATAAGCATCGCTCCTGTCTCTGCGGAAGCCTCCGCGATTGCGTCGCCTATTTCCACGCTAGTTTCAAGGTCTTGCAACATCATACAGATCGGTACGAACTGGAAACGTCTCGGATAGATGAATTGCAGGAAGGGAAGCTGAACTTCTATCGAATGCTCTCTCCTATGGGCCTCCTCTTCTACGTCGATTAGTCCTGACAATCTAGCGATCGAGGAAGCCAGGGAATTGTCAAGCGGAACTTCACCGAGAGGGGTTGCCCATTGCCCATCTGTCATTGTTGAGACGCCGCTCCCGTAGCCAGTATGGTTTGGCCCCAGAATTATCACCGACTCTCTCAAGCCTGAAGTGGCCAAACTATAGTAGCTGTTGGCGGCGACGGGTCCGGAGTAATCGTATCCCGCATGTGGGACAACGATCGCCACAAGCCGATCGTCAGCTGTCCCGGGAACGGAGGGTATCGATCTTGGTCCGAGTGGATGCAGGAAGCAGTTGTGTATCTGGGTTCGGAGCGCGCCTTCAGTGTCGGGGTAGAAGGTGCCTGCTTGTGCGGGTGGGCGTGTTTTCACGCCTCTCCACCGGAAGCTCGTCCCATGGGCATGGCGGCAAGCTTCGTTTCAAAATCATCTACTGTCTGCGGAATTGTTCCGTCTTGGGGAAGTTCTCCTCTCTCGCGGAGCACTTGTCTGGCGAGTAGCCAGTAGACAACGGCTAGGGCTCTCCGTCCCTTGTTGTTTACCGGGATCACGAAGTCGACACCAGCAAAGACGTTGTCGGTGTCGCACAGGGCAATGACGGGCACTCCTACTGATGTTGCTTCTTTGATCGCTTGCCAGTCAGCTCTGGGATCTGTTACTAAGACAACCTGAGGTTCTGCGTGATGTGGCTGGAGAGGATTGGATATCAGCCCTGGCATGAATCTACCTACAATCGGAACCGTTCTAGTGACCTCTGCGAATCTTTCCACCGGCGTCTTACCATAAAGTCGAGATGACACGGCCAGCACTCTTCCTGGGTCGAATCGGCCCATGAATCTGGCGGCGATCCTGATCTTCTCGTTAGTGTCGCCAATGTTGAGGATGAATAGGCCGTCGGGGCGGACTCTGAAAATGTACCTTTCCATATCTACGGTCTTGATCCGTGTGCCTATGTGGAGTCCAGCGGCCAAGAGCTCTTCGAGAGAGAGGAGAAGATTTTCTGCTCTCGGTATCGCTTCCCTATCCTCGATGTCTTGGCTTTCCAACATGGTTCCTCGTCTATATGATCTCGGCTCGTTTCTTGGCGGAGACTTGGGGGTACTTTAGGAACTCGTCGATTATTTCGACGTGAGTTATGAGCATTCTTCGGCAGCAATATCGTCGAATACCTAGCTCGTCTAGTACTTTGATCGGTCTGTCGCCTGCTCTAACCCTGAGATTGAAGGTTTCCCACTTGTCGGCTATCTGCTTGCCGCAAGTAAAACATCTTACCGGGATGATCATTTTTTTTTCTCTTACCTGTACGATTTCTGTTTTCTTCGTCGAGCGCTTGGCCCGCCGAACTTTTTGGGTTCGGTTACTCTTTGATCCCCGGCTAGCATTACTCTGTCGAAGGCGATGAAGTTCTTCCTTAGCTCGCTGCTCTTTGTCCACGAAGCGAGTGATCGTGCGATTGCAATTCTAGCGGCTTCGGCCTGGCCCATGAAACCTCCGCCATTAACTGATACGCGGATGTCAACTCCCTTGGCGCGTTCCCCCGCTATAATCAGTGGTTCTTGGATCTTCATCCGGACGACCTCGGGACTGACGTAGTCGAGAGAATGATCATTAAAGTAGATTCGACCCTTTCCAGGTTTCACGACAGCACGTGCTATCGCGGTTTTCCGCTTACCCGTTTCTAGTACAGTCTTCCTCTTTTCGCTCAGGCGGGAATCCCTCCGATTTCTTCTGCTAACTGAGCAACGGTGATGAAGGGAACCCGCAACTTTGACGCGTTTGCATGCGATACGGTGTTGTACGTTTTTCCCTCATACTCTTTTGGAATCCCAACGTAGACCATGACTCTGTGGAAGGCGTCTTTTCCATGAGTCTTCTTCCAGGGAAGCATTCCCCTGATAACTCTCCGGACATAGTTGTCAGGCCTTCTAGGATGAGTTGGAGCTTTTTCCTGGTTGCCAAGCGTACGCGTTTTCAATTTCGTCTTCGCCCTGGCGACAACTCTGGCCTTTGTCCCAGAGATAATAGCACGTTCGGCATTCAGCACCACCATCTTCTTCCCTTCAAGGGCCTGTTTTGCGACGTAGCTTGCCATTCTTCCCAGGATCAGATTGGATGCGTCAACAACTTCCTCTTCTGGAGAGAGACTTGCGACCAGTTTTTTCAACTTTCGGTCATTCCCCCAAGTCCTTCTCCGAAGCCAACGGATTTCGCGTTGATAATCCGGGCGGCCTCAAGGACGATCTTTTCGGGAGGCATAGTTCCAGTTGACTCAACAAGGAATGTGAATGTTCGAGCTTTCTCGTCATAGCTGTATGTCGCAGCTGAGACAGATTGCCATTTCGCGTGAACGTTTCCCCTCCCCAGTCTAGCGTATGCTTCGAGTTTGATTCGTTGGCCTGCTGTGAGTTTGACTATGGGGATCTTGTCGGAGACAGGTTTGACTTCCGGGTTCTCAGGCTTGAGCTGGGATGAGTACACGACCTCGATTGGTTCAGAGGCTTCTATCTCCAGAGAGAATGATGCTCGACATTTCTCGCAGCCCAACTCGCTCTTGCACGTACACTCCTCTGGCAGGTTGTAAGAGCCGTCTGTTGTGACCGGGACTAGTCCGAGTCGGTGTGCGAGGATCTCATCATACATGACGGAGTTGTTTTCAAGGATCATGACATCGTCAATTGCCATTACCGGAATCTCTGAGATCATTATCCGACGCAGCGCGTTGGCGAAGGCAGGTGGTACGTCTGAAAGCACGAAGCGGAGTGTCTCTTGTTCTTTGCTCAGGAGTTTGATGTCCATCTAGCTATCATGCTTCCAGGATGAAGGTGTCCCGGGCAGGCGGTCCGGACTTTATTTAAAGCTGACGAGAAAGTGAGCCCGAAAAAATCGCAAAGCCGACGAAAAATGGCTCTGAACAGACGCCCTTCGGTATCTCAGGCTTGAGCGTTAGTTGCTAGACGGTGAAGAAGAGGATTCCGAAATAGATGTTGACCACTCCGATAGCG
>VBBE01000224.1 GCA_005884605.1 Candidatus Bathyarchaeota archaeon | reverse complement strand
AGGGATTTCTGAACCACAAAACTGGAATGGGCCCTCGAAAAAAGGGCCGCGATTGGACCGGAAACATTTGTCTTATGCGGAGAGGGGTCTCTCCTTTAGGTGAGGCACTTCGAAGAATGGCGCAAGGGTTGCTTTCACAGCCCGTTGAGCTTCCACGCCTAGCTGTTCGAAGCCCTTTCCACAGAACGGGCAGTTTTCGAACTCACCACGGTTAGCTTGCTTAGCGAACCATTCTCCACAATGCCAACATTTCACTACTGCTGTTACACACATTCTCATCTTTCACCTCCTTTCTACTGATACCATTTCCATCGCCTCTCAACGAGGTAGAAGAGTACTGCTCCGATTATCATAACTGCCTCTTCGCTTGAGATAAGTAATGGAACCAATGCTTCGAAAGGTATGTTGAACAGCACGTGCAACATCCATGAAACACTGAGACCTATCACTGCAGCGTAAACCAGTCCTGCAACCAAATAGTTTCTCCTGAAAGCTCGTGCGGCTCCGAAGGCGAGCAATCCGCCGACTATGTTCATCAGTGGCATGAAACCTAGTTCGTAGATTCCGGCGAAAGGCGAGACTAGGTTTCCTAGAAAGTTTCCAAGGGCGAACGCGAACGCTAACGTCCATCTCTTGGCAATGGCGGGCTTCAGGCCCTCTGCTATCCTGAATTGCACCGCGGCGAAGCTCAAACCTGGCAATAACCAGACGAGAACGGTGTATAGTGCTGCGAAGACTGCAATTTGGGAGAGAGCTCTGGTGTCGAAGTATTTTCGGAGAAAGTACTGTTCTTCTCTACGTAGTGTTCCTGTTATTTTATCTTCTACCTCCCTACTCCGGGATTTTTTTCGAGGCGCAACGGGTGGGAGGCCCCACTCACGCGCCTTCTTGGCTTCTTCCAACACAGGATTTAAGGTTGTGAGTCACACTCACCAATTAGGCATTTTCTCCGTGGTCATCAACCGAGTCTTGATGCAGAGCATCTCGTAAGACGGGGCTCCGAAAAGTATGATGAGTTTCCGTTGCTCAGCACCTTGTTGGAGAAGAGTCGTGTTTGAGACAGGAGGTTTGTCGGAGACCAGAGGAAAGCTGGGATGATTAGTATGCGTCTATCAACGGCAGGGCATAAACGGTCAAAGACTGTCGGACGGTTCCGCCAGTCCAACCAATTAAACCTCAGTAAAGACTAGGCACTATCAAGGGAACAAAGTTGCCTGTTATCGGGGTGGTTGGGTAACAACCCGCCAAGTGCCATCTACAATGCCAAAGTACTCCATGAATGTCGGCTGGATACAATCCAGCCTGAAAAAAAACTCGAAATCATTGCTCCTCCATCTAGTTAGGCTCAGTCATCTTTATACGTGAAGTGTGGCAGTGAACGAATTCGTCTTATAGTGAAATATATGAAATGGGTTACACGAGAAAAAGCGAAAGTCGACCGCATCGCATGTCCCTGGCTAATCAAGAAGTTCGTAGACAAGAACCCGGAATTCCTCTTCGTCCCACCCGAGACAATTCCGCAAGTCGTCAAAGACACCGGAGCAATAGCCTATGACGCGAAGGGAGTAGAACTGACTCACTACAAAGAGAACGGCGAAGAGCGTGTCAGCTTTGACGCTATCATCAAGAAGTACAAATTGACTGACCCAGCTCTACTGGAACTCGCCAAGATAGTGAGAGGTGCTGATGCGAAGATCCCGAATCCACCTCCTGAATCGGCGGGCCTAGAGGCAGCGGCTCATGGTTTTCGAAACCTTGCGAAGGACGACTTTGACAATATGCGACTACAATTCCCCACCTACGACGCGTTGTATAAGTACTGTCAGCTCAAGACGGAAGGAACTCAGAAGCTAGAGTACAACGTCGCGCAACCTGCAAGGTAGGTCCCGGATTTCAGCCTCAAACACGTCGGCTACATAGAACTACCAACACATCAGAAAAACGGCGGGTTCGACCATGCGGCCGTCCACGTCAAATCAGGGACGTTGTACGTTGCTCATACCTCGAATGACGCAGTGGACGTAATCGACTCTCGCCACGACAAGTATCTTCATTCTATTCCTGGCCTTTCGGGCGTGGCTGGCGTACTCGTCTCCAACGAGAGAGACTTGGTGTTCACTTCTAATCGTGGGGAGAAGACCGTGGGAGTATTTCCATTTGGTCGAGAGGAGAAGCTAGAGAAAGTGAGGGTGGGTGGCTTTCCTAACGGATTGGCCTTCGATCCTTCGAGGAACATTCTTCTCGCAGCAAACGTATCCAAGCAGGACGACCCAACTCCAATCACCGTCTCTATGGTTGAGACGAAGAAGAAGATTCTAGTTACCGACATTATTGTGCCTGGAAGAACACGGTGGACGGTCTTCGATAGCAAGATGGACGTTTCAGACTTGAGTGGTCCGCCTGATGTGATATTCTACAATTCCCGCCTGCACCACATCTACGTGGCTATCGGAGAGCCTGGGGTGATCGATGTCTTCGACACTGACGCAATGAAGCTCAATCAGACGGTAAAGACGGAGCTGGGAGCACATACTATCGCCTACAACCCAGAGACGGACAAGGTATACGCGTTCACGCCAGCAAGTCATCGGGCCGCAATCTATCAGGACGTATGAGCAATCTACCTTGATTTGTTGAGTCGACCCAATTAACAAAAGCCGGCTTCTCTTGGTGTTCAGTGAGCGTGCAAGAATCTTGCTTTGGATAGACTCTCTCTATGCGAATTTCAGTATGAGAGTATGAGAAGACCCGTTGTCTCGTGATGATTGATGAGAGATGTCTACGATGTCGCGATCATAGGAATGGGTGCGGTGGGGACCGCCACGGGATTCTTGCTCGCAGAATTCACCAACGTGCAGAGTCTATTGTTTCTTGAAAAGGAAAAGAGTGCGGGCCAGATCGCATCTGATAGGAGAACAAACAGTCAGACTCGCCATCCCTTCGGCGGCGAACTCAACTACTCGCCTGAAGTGATGAGGGCAATAAAACGATATTCTGACATGATCCCGTCTTACGCTACCAGTGATTACGGGCGTGGATACGATATTCTCAGGCGCACGAAAAGCGGCATGGTTCTTGCAGTGGGGAAGAATGAGAAAGACTACCTTAGGAAAAAATTCTACGACACGGTGAAGCCGGTCTTCCCTTATGCAGAATTAATGGAAGACCAGGAAGAGATTGCGAAACTGGAACCGTATATTGTGAGAGGGCGGAAGAAGAACGAAGAGATAGGCATAATCAAACTGCAGGCAGACATGGTTGATTTTGGCGAGCTGGCGAGATCGTTTGAAGACAACGCGCGCAAGCATAAAGGCAAGAAAATCTATGTCAAGTTCAACACGAGAGTAGAACGAATTGAAGATCTCTCAGACGGTTATGAAATCCACGTCTCCAACGGCGGAAGTTTCTCGGCTCGATATCTCGTGGTCTCCGCCGGCTCGTACACCCTCTCATTCGCGAAACAACTTGGCTTAGGCGGCGACTATGTTGCCTTTCCCGTAGCTGGCAAATTCTACACCTCCCCTTCAGTAATTAATGGGAAGGTGTACACGTTTCAAGAAGAAGGTGTGCCTTTCGCGGCCACCCATGCCGACAGAGAGTGGGACGGTGCGGTTACCCGATATGGACCGACGGCAACGCCGACTTTGATGTTTGAAAAGAACAAGCCAGATATCAAAGAATTCATAGACAACCTTGACCCTGTACTTCTTGACACGGTCATCTCAAAGAGAGCAATCCGAAACATCATGTTCAAGAACATCGCATATTCACTACCAGTTGTGGGACGCCATCTCTTTTGGAAATACGAGGCGAGAAAGATTGTGCCCTCGATTCCGTACGCTGACTTGAAGCCAGCGCCGGAATTTGGAGGAGTACGCACTGTGGGTATCAACAAAAGAACCCGGGAATTGAAGCTCGGTGAGTTTACTCTCCCAGAGGTTCCTAAAGACGGAGTAAATATCTGCGCAAACATGGCTCCGTCTCCCGGTGCGTCCGGATCTCTTGGCATTGCTTACAAGAACGTGGTGAAAATTACAAAGGCCTTAGGCTTGGACTTTGACGACGAAAAATTTACGAAGGTTTTCGGGACGTTGCCCGTAGTTTAAGAGTCAATGGACAAATATGTGGTGTCGCTGGGCTCAAGCGTTCGATAGCTCTTCTTATGAGATGGAGCTCGGGACTTTAGGTCGAAAATGAGCAAGGATC
>VBBE01000068.1 GCA_005884605.1 Candidatus Bathyarchaeota archaeon | reverse complement strand
TTGCTAAAAGTAGACTTGAAGGACGGTGCACTGAGGGAGCTTGAGAAGCTGGCTGAGGCGCGGCCTGCCTTGCGGGACACGCTTGGCTGGATGTTTCAGACCATCATCCCTCTGGACGTACATCTGTGGGAAATCGAGAAGGTGACCGTGGAACCTTCCGGCAATGTGAACATCAGGATTCCCCATCGCAAGGATATTCACATCCCATTGGAGCCGCCTGAGGCGGAGAGGCTTGTGGAAAAGATGAACGAGCTTATTCCCATAGAGAAAGAGCGCAGAGTGGAGAGGCAGAGGGCGGAGCAGGCTGCCGAAAGAAACCAAGACAAGCAGAAAACGGACGCATTCAAGTACCGTCCTCCCATACGCTAGACTCCAAGCTATTCTTTTCTTTACTCGCCGAGAAAAATTTGTCGCCTTTTGTTGTGACGAATGAGATTATCCGCTGCCACGACTCCGGGGGTGTCTAAGGGACATAACTCTATTTTAGATGCCATAATACGCTTGAGGTCCGATTCACCTTTGATGACAAATCCGGTCTGTGGGTCCTGCGGACAATCGCTTGTGTCAGGCAGCCGTTTCTGCGGCCGCTGTGGAGCCCCTATAAGCTTCCAGGCTACGACCCAGCCCGCTATGGGCCAACCAGTGGTATGGAACACCCCGTTCAGAGAAACCGACTATATTGTCGACCAGAAAATCCTCGCGATACGGGACACTTTCGCAATCAAGAACACGAGCGGAAACGTACTCGCTTATGTCAAACAACAACTGGTTAGCTTCGGACCCAAGTTCTGGTTCGAGGGAACGGATGGGTCACGCCTAGGCGAAATCCACGGCAAAGTCCTCGCCATTCGGCCCACGTTCGAGATTTACAACCCCCAAGGGCAACTAAAGGCCGTCATTAAGAAGAAGATCCTCCAGTTGATCGGATCCCAATGGTGGATGGAAAACGCTTCGGGGCAGGAGATAGCAAAGGTCCATGGAAAGATCCTTGAGCACGATTACAGCGTCCAGTCGCCCGACGGCTCCCGAATAGCGCAGATTCACAAGAAATGGGTAAGCGTGCGCGACTCCTATTGTATCGAGATCCAGAATCCCTCATTCGACCCCTTCCTAATCCTCTCCTACGCAATATCCATGGACCACGCTGAGAAAAAAGAAGACCACCACTAGGCCTACTGCGCGATACAACTCACAATTAACCGAGATCGGAGCTTAGAGGAAGAGTATTCTACCAAAGCTCGCGTGTTGAGCGAACCGAGAAGCAATGCTTCCGGCCAGCGCGTGCATTTCTGGAGGAGCGGAATAGTGCGCAGGAGGATTCTCGCAGAATACTCACTCCTTATCGCCTGGGCAACAATATCGATCATCGTAGTACTGATTCTTCGCCAACCTAACTACACCGTAGCCTTCTTCACCTTCGGAGCGGTCATAGCGGCATCCCTTCTTATCGCCTGGGCAGCGGAAGCCTCGGAATTCTCCATAAGTAAAGGACTAGCGCTCGCGCTTGTTGCGATCGTTCAGACCATTCCAGAATACTTCGTTGAGGGGACGATCGCCTGGAAGGCAGGCAAAGACCCTCTAGGGTGCACTGTCGACTGCTGGATCCCGAACGTAATTGCCAACTTCACGGGAGCCAACAGACTGCTAACCGGACTGGGCTGGCCGCTAATACTGTTCACCGTAATGATTCAGAAACGACGAAAGGGGCAAACCGGCCCTACAAGCATAGCGCTCCATAAGGAGCAGAGCGTCGAGCTCGTGTTCATGATCGGGTCGTCACTATACTACGTATTCGTCATGGTACGAGGCGAGATGTCGCTCCTCGACTCGTTGATTCTTGGTGCCGCTTTTGTCGGATACATGTGGCTCCTCTTCCGACTGCCAACGGACAAGAACGGGCCGGACGAAGTTCTCGAAGGGCCACCTCGCGCGCTGATGGAGGTAAAGCCCCTTGTTCGCAGACTCGCCGCGATAGTCGGGCTGTTCGTCTTTGCAGCTCTCACCTTCGTCTTCGTAACCGACGCCTTCGTCGAGTCGATCAGAACCATTGCGGTCTCCCTCCTAGTCCCCGTTTTGGGATCTGGAGCGGTGTTCTTCTCCATCCAATGGATAGCGCCGGTGCTTTCAGAATTTCCAGAGAAGGTCTCCGCTTTCAACTGGGCGCGAACTATACGATTGGCTCCGACCGCGCTTCTCAACTTCATGTCATCATCAGTCAACGAATTGACAGCCCTCGTGGCACTCATCCCTATTGTATTCGTGATTAGTTCAGGCAGCTTGACCGGAACGATTCCGATCGGCCAACATGATGTCGAGATTTTTCTGACAATGGCTCAATCGCTCTATGCTTGCGCGGCGCTCCTCGATCTTGAATACGACGTGTCGAACGCGACAGTTCTCTTCGTTCTCTGGGCGGTTTCGACAGCTATCGTCGAGACTAGATTGCTCGTGGGAATCATCTTTTTGATTCTAGCGGTTGTGGAGCTTGTCGTGCAACGCAAGAAAATTATTGTCTTCTCCGCTTTCCGTGACACATTGAGGGACAAGATCTTTCGGAGAGACCCCCGCTCGAATTAGCGCTCAGTCTCAAACCGAGCTCATCATGCCAGCTTGTCCAATGTCTTTTCGACCTCGGTTTCAGCATTGTCTGCTCTTATGAAAATGGGAACGTTCTCCATGCCAGTAGCGATGAAGCTGGAGAGAAGCCACTCGCCAGGCGCAAACTCAAGAGTCTTCTCCAGGATTTGCTTGTCAATGGTGAAAGTATCACTCACGACTGTCCGATCGTAGGGTCGGGGTAGAGTTCCTACAAAATACGTGTGCAGCTGTTGAAGCGCGTTAGTGTTGAGATAAGCGATTCTCTGGGTTGCAAGGCACCCTCCGAGGCCATATTTTCTTCCCTGCCGGAGCAGTGTTTCGACGGTCCTTGAGCAGTCTTTGTCGATTCCTCCTGAGCCGGATAGGTCAGGGACGAATTCTTGAGCCTCGTCAAAGACGAATAGTACGTACGGTTTGACCTTGAAAGATCGCTTTCGTCGCTGCAGGAACTCACGAGCTAGATGAATCACGAGCTCTTTGATGGCGACAGGGTCGGATATGGATATGCAGGTCAGCCGGGACTCTTTCTCGACAAGGTCCCGGATACCCTCAATATCGAGTCCGCCCGCGCTCTTCCTCTCTTTGTCGGCTCGATTGATGTTCTCAGTTAGCGCGAGACGAGACGTGGCCCACGAGTACACCCCGCTACGGTCAGATATGCTGAATTCCTTAACAGCGCTCTGCCCAGCCTGGTCGAGTCCGATTAGGAATTCTTCGTTAACAAAGGTCGAATCGGTCTTTTCATTCTCATGCTTGTAATCGCTCACAAACTGACGTATCCGATCCAGCGCGTTAATGTAGTGCGGTTTTTCTAGATTGTCTCCCCGCATCTTAGTGAGCTCGTCGAGAATGTCCCCGTAGGTCGGAATCTTAGACTCAGGTTTGAGGTAGTAGCTGATCTTCTTCTGGCTGAAAATCCTCGCAAAGACCTTCCGGACCCTATCATCATTCTCGTAATCCCGAGGCTTAACAACGCTGACATAGAACTGGTCGGCCGAAGCAACAGGATTCTCGAGGATAATCTTCGAGGGGATCTTCTCGTCAGCGAACAAGTCCATCAGGAGGAATGGATACTCGCTGGAGATATCGAACACGACAACCTTGATCTCCGGGGCATGGAGTAGAATTCTCCTTAGAGTGTTTGCTAGAAGGTTTGATTTTCCCGCGCCGGTGAAGGCAAAGATTCCGAAGTGGTAACGGACCATGGACTCGAAATCGAGATAGATCGGGATTTTCTCCTCCATGGACTCGAACATCTGGATTGTTCCGATGCGTGGATCCTTGTACGCATCGCTTGTCGTCGTCTTTGCTTTGTAGCCGATCTTGTCGAGGATTCGCTTGTTGTACATGTGGCTGATCATATCGCGGTTGAGAGTGTTGGCTTCAGCAGCGATAACTGGATAGGAGAATCCTTTCTCGTACTTCGGTTCTCCATCACCATCTATTAGTAGGTCATAGTTGATGGGTAGAGCGCTGATCTGCACCATCATCGTAGACTTGTCGCTTGTGTCCCAGTCGCGAACGGATTGCTGGATTATCTCGAACTGCATCGGGTAATAGCTGGATTCAGAGAGCCCTTTGAGGCCATAATGCTCTGGCCAGACCCTGCTTATGACCATCAGGGAAAATCTCTGTTGTTTCTGAGTTGATTTGAAATTGCGTACTGCGACGAGCATTCCTTCCTCGATCAGACTCATGATGTCCTTGTTGTATTCGACCTTAATCCGGCACTCGTAACGCGATGATGTACCAGTCAGCTCATGGGTTGCTACAGGCATGAATGCCGGGGTTACCTGGCTGAGGCGGGCTTTGAAGCGCCCGTTGAAATCGGTGAAGTATCTAGAAGCTGTCTCTTCGACTGCCTTCAATCTCGCTTCTCCTCTCCCTGAATGTGCTCATGTAGAAGACAAAGTGTCGGAGGCTGGGATTGTTCATAAGCCATTTGCCCGTGGTATCGATGATCCGCCTCATCTCCTCATTATGCCACTTTGCGACCTTGTCAGCGATAAAGAGAGGCTTGTTGTGGCCGAAGAGCTCGGGGATACTACTACTTGTCATTGCGCAGAGGGTTTGCATAACAAGCTCTTGGATGCGATTTGAAACGGTCTTGTCTCGGAAAACGATGGGGCTGACTGTCTCCTCGGCGTTGCCATATGCGTGTTTGAATGAGAGAACTGAATCTGGACGATAGTCGAACTCAGGATACGATAGTCTATCCAATAGCAGAACATTGCTCCGTAGCTGCGGATCAATATCCGTCTGGGATAGCTGGATGTATGATTTCAGGAAAAGCCTCTCTGGTGTTATCTTGTTCCTAATAGCCCCGCTGACGAATCCCGGCCTTTTTTCGAAATCCGGCACGATCATCAGGAAGGCAGAGTCGTATTCTGTGAGCGACCACGGGACCTTCATAGTTTCATAGTTGAATACGCTCAGTGTCTGGAGCATCATCCTGTCAGTGTTAGGTATCCGGCTCAGATCTTGCTGAGTGAGGTCGGAGGACCAGATCTTGTTCGAGGAGAGAACTGGCAGAACGTGATTCTTCAGGTCTCTCGCCGCTGTGTCTTTTGTGAGCCCGACCAGGAGAATTTGTCTCCGCCAGGACTCTTCAACGAGAAGGTTGAGGGTGAAGAGGGTCAGAAACGCTAGATCCTGCGTCGTAAGCCAGTGCCAATCGTTGTTCTTCCATACCCTCATCGGATTCTGTTTGGGTTTCTCTTCGAACATTCGACGCCCGATCGTATCGATGAGAATCTTGACCCGGGTCCACGTTCTCGTGTATCGTTCTTTCAGCCCGTAGGTTCCTAGCGGCTCCTCCAGAAAACCCTCAAGTCTTGACTTTCGAAGTATTCGTTCTACTCGTCTTCGCCTATCCGGTTCACTGATTCTTAGAAGTGTACATAACGAATCGAGAGATTGAGGGCCATGGCGTTCAAGGGCCAGCCAGCACCTGTAGCGCAAATAGTCGCCTCGGGGAGCAGGGAGGTCAAGTGAGGGGTTATCGATGTGGTGGCGTCCGAAGGCTAAATCATTGATGTCGATTGGAACTCCGTCAACATCGAGCCCATACAGTGAACCATTGGTCTTCCAGAGCTTTCGTTTTGAAGTGTCATAAGTGAGGCTGGCGAGACTTGTTGCTAGGCTTCTGTCCAAGAAGATGATTCTGGGCCCATTCGGTTCCGTTGCTAGCTTGTAGGCGAGGTAGTACTCGGAGAAGGTCATGATCCACATTGGAATGGTGGAGTTGTTCGCGATTGCCTCATCCGTAAGCGGCTTCGCGAGCGACATCTCGGTGCTCTCCCCGGGATGAAGGAAGCTCTGGTCTATCTCCGGAACCTCGTTCACATAGACCGGGACGCAGCTCGAGACCGCACGACCAGTCTTGAGGAATTGTTCTTCGTAGTCGACTGCCGGAGGGAGGTTCGGAGAGAACCTGACTCTTCCGCGCGAGGGAAGAGCCGCTCATACAAGCCCTCCGCGGCTTCGAACCTACTCCGGTAGCCGTCTATCTGATCGAGCGCTCCGTTTTGCAGGAGCGTCCCGGCTCTCTCTATCTGAGAGCTCAGCGATGAGTTTTCAACGGGTTCTTTCTCGACATTCGACAAGTTGCAGTTGGCAGGAGATAGTAGGGTATAAAGATGGGATACCCAGGCGTAAGTTATTTTTCCCTTGTTCGAAAGCGGTTCAGGGAGAGGTATTTGAAAAGAAACAAGAGAACGCAAAGAATTGACTCGGCCGTTCTATTGGCATTTGCGCAATTTGTTGTCATTTCCCTACTGCTGTCCGTCATTTCTGCGGAGTATCAGTCCAACCGCTACATGCAAGAATGGATTAAAAAAAATGCCTGGCCGATTGGTTATCTGCTGAATGGATATCTCGCCGCCACACTCATCGGTTTTGCGATCGGCGGGGCATTCCTTGTCCTTCAGAGATGGAGAAGTTCCGGCGAAAGCCGGATAGATCGAGATCGACTTTAGCGGGACGATAATGCGATTCTCTCTATTTCGTCTCTCTTCCGTACAGAAGCGCTCTTGGGGTCTCTTGCTGCGGCAAGTATCAGCTCGTCAGCGAGGCATTCGTCAACGCTTCTAGGATTGTTGTGCGAGGCTGCTCTGGCACCCTGCGTGATATGTCTCAGGGCGATGTCGACTCTTCGTTGAGGTGCGATGTCTATCGATATCGGGTAGACGATACCACCGTAGGCGATTCTCGTCACGTCTTCTGCAGGCGCCGCGTTTTGTATCGCGCGGACGAGGATCTCGATCGGATTCTTGTGAGTCTTGATACTGATCAGTTCGAAAGCGTTCTGCACAATGCTAATCGCGCGAGCCTTGCGACCTCCAGCAATCCCGGGCCGCATCATATCGTCGATCAGCCTTTCCACGACGTTGATTGTGGATTTTCGAAAACGTTGGTGTTCGTGTCGACCACTAGTGTGCGGGAGGAGAATAGGGCGGGCGGAGATGTAGCGCTTTAGTCCAGGGTCCTCGGCTTCGATGCCTGCCGTAGGCCACATTCCGAAGACCTTGACCTCCGGGATTTTCTTGAGTTCCTTGCTCATACCTATCCTTCAGTTTACCGACTGGGCTCGGGAGCCATTACGGCGTTTTAAACGTTCCCGGGGAGAACTCATCTTTCCGCGCGAACTGTCGGCCTCTAGACAGTCGCTAACTCTGGATAGATCGCGACTCGGTAGTTCAATCCCTATGTTAGGATGAAAATCGGTTTGACTATGCCATAATTCATCGACAGTCATCCGATGGGATCTCTGACCGCTGAACAGCTAATACAACTCCCCCAGACTACACCGAAAGACAAGTTTGGCGTGACCCAACACGACAAACTCTATAACAAGAAAGAGGACCGAGTCTACTGCGCCCTCGACGCGCCGAACAAAGAGGCAGTGGCGAACCATCACAAAGGCGCTGGGCTTAAGGTCGAATGGATTCACGAAGTCGAGTCCACAAGACGTTAGTTCGGACAGTCCAAGCCCGAAATCGCGAACCCCCTCTCCACAGTTTTCTTGTCGACTAACCTTGCAACCCATTTCTTTGAAAAGCTTGATAGCTTGGAGTCGTACCCTCAAATCTGCGATCTGGTTTTGACAGTTACCGAAACCTTAGTTAGACAATCAGCAAAACCCCATTTTCCAATAGAGTCTCTTCTCTCCGCCCGTTTACTGCTTGCCCCTAAGATTGTTGGGAACAAAGTGTTCTTCCTGTCTGACTTCAGTGGCGTCCTCAGCCTCTATTCAATGGACAAGAAAGGAAGCATTCCTCAGCCACTTCTTCCCGGCGGCCAAGCTTTAGTGAATCCACACCTGATGGACGGACACAACTTCTACGTCTTACCGAAGCTTGGAAAGATCTTGGTTATGATGGATAAGCTTGGGAACGAGAATTACCAGCCGATACTAATCCCTGTTGAGGGAGGTATTCCCGAAAAGGGCCTAGGTGACGGATACCAAGACCAGAAGCTCGCTTGCGTCGAGTGCGATGTAGAGAAGAATATTGCATATTTCGATCGAGACGACAGGAAGAATCCTGAGACGGAGTGTTTACGCGTTGACCTTACAACCGGTAATGTGACCTCTCTCGGGAGAAGCCTCTACGGCAACAGGTGCATTGGCGTCAACTCTGATCATTCCAAGGTTATCCTCGGTGACGGATACACTGCGGGTGACGTTGTTCTATATCACTGGGAGGAGGGCATGAAGGAGCGGAAACTCCTATACGGTATTCCTCTGGCGGAGAGAGACGGCAAAACGGTCTCACCATCCGGGATCGACTGGTGCAACTTCGTAGATGATGACAAAGGACTCCTCTTCGTCTCCAGCATCTTTCACGACGACGGGGGCCTGACCTATCTCGGCTTTGACAATCCCTCCAAACCAGTCGAAGTCCAGATTCGTGGGCTCCAACACTCCGGAATCGGAGAACTTATTGGGTCAAAGAAAGTCAAGGGCAACCTCTTCGTGCTCAGCTACAACATTGACGGTACTTCATGGCTCTATGAAGGGACCTTCATTGCGGGCAATCCTCCGTCATTCAAAATCACCAGAACGCTCTGTGGCCTGGGCCAGCTTTCTGATGGCGTAGTTCAGGGACTAGACTGGCAGGTGAACAAAGCCCCGCAGATGACAGTCGAGTATGTCTTGTCGTTCACCAAGGCAAACATGCCTTCGCAATTGTACCTCTATCCTCCAAACGGAAAGGGTTCGGTGACACGTCTTTCAGACGAGAAGATCTTAGGCATTCCCGAGGATTATCTTTCTGCCGGGGAAGATGCCAGCTACACCACTTGGGATGGGCTGAGGGTCTCGGCGAGACTCTATCTCCCCTCGTCTAAGCTCGGATACACAGGTCCACGACCGCTGGTGGAATATGTTCATGGTGGGCCACAAGGCCAAGAGAGGCCAGACTTCACCTGGTTTTCAATGCCGCTGATACAGCACCTGACACTGAATGGGTTCGCGGTATTCGTCCCGAACGTCCGAGGAAGCAGCGGGTATGGAATGCGGTACATGAAGCTGGTCGACAGGGACTGGGGTGGAAACGACGTCAAAGACCATCTGGAAGGCTTGAAACACTTAGAGAAGGACGCTAGAATCGATTCTAAGCGCAGGGCTGTTGTCGGACGATCCTACGGCGGCTTCATGACTCTAACCTTGGCCTCCCGGTTTCCAAGCATGTGGAAGGCTGCTGTCGACATGTTCGGACCCTATGACTTGCCAAAGTGGGCTTCCCGTACCCCGCCCTCCTGGATGCCATATATCCGCCTGGCGGTCGGGGACCCGGAGAAAGATCGTGATATGCTATTGGACCATTCGCCGAAGACCTACTTAGCGAATCTTACATCTCCTCTGATGATCATTCAGGGAAAGAACGACCCGAGGGTCCCGGAGCCAGAGTCGGCTGAGATTGCTGCAGACCTTCGTAAACGGGGTGTCCAAGTAGACTACCTTGTATTCGAAGACGAAGGGCATGATGTGCTTCGGTTCAAGAATAGAGTGACTTGCTATTCGAAGATAACAGAGTTCTTCCTCAAGCATCTAGGCTCTTGATTACTGGCTGGACATGATTGGATCAGGGAACATGACCAAGATCCAAGTTATTCTCGGGTCCTATTCTAGCGTAGCGACTTGGGATGCTTAGCTGGTTCAAAGTGAACTCGGTGCCTCACTTCATGGGGCATCGCTATTGCGGTTGCCGCTATTCCTGCAACTGCGAGCTGGATTCCTAGTAGCACTACGAATGCGGTGTCACCCAGCAGATACGCTCTGAACGTCGCTTGCAAGGTGCCCGTCGGGGTGAAAGTCAGCGCATCTCCTGCCATGGCAACGACTTGCATCATTGAGACAAAAAGTGCTCCTACGTACGCGAGCCTTGGAACCACTAATACGACAAGTGCGAGGACAACGTCGAAAGCCGCAAATGCGAGGAGACCATATGCGTGGCTTGGGGCGACCGCTCGAAGCCATCCATCATTAGCCACTATCCATACACCAGCTAGACCCGATACGAGAAGAGTTGGAGTCAGAGCGATTTGTGTTAGTCTGTCAGGATGTTCCGGGGACCGATTTTGTATGTCTCTCAACAGTTGCCCACTCTTTCTCATTACTATTGGGTACGAGGCTAAACAAACGGGTTTGGACCCTAGAAAACGGCACCTAGAATTGAATAGACCAATTCCGTAATTCTAACGTGAAAGGCGCTACGACCTGAGACGTTTCAAGCCCTCAATACTCCATCCAAGAACTTCCCGGGTTCGGCTACACGATTTATTGATGAGATTATAGCCGGGGGCCTAAGGATGGAGTGTATGCTGGCTGAATCGCTCACGGGAAAATCGGCACCGGAGTTCTCAGGTCTTCGGGGATGGCTTAACACTCCACCACTGACAGTAGCCGGTTTGAGGGGAAAGGTCGTACTCCTCGACTTCTGGACCTACAGCTGCATAAATTGCGTTCGATCGCTACCTCACATGAAAGTGCTCCACAAGGAATACGCAAGAGACCCATTCGTTTTGATCGGAGTCCATACTCCCGAGTTTGAGTTCGAAAAACTGCCGGAGAACGTTGCCAGTGCAGTGAAACGGTTTGGAATAGGATACCCAGTCGCAATCGACAGCGAGAACACTACATGGAAACTCTACGGAAATCAGTACTGGCCACGACAGACACTAATCGATTCCAGGGGAATGGTTCGGTGGGAGCATGCGGGTGAAGGGGATTACGACAAGATGGGAGACAGGATTCGGGATTTGTTGAAAGAAACTGGGAGGCCAGAAGGAAATAAAGACAATGCTAGATCGAACAACCTCGAGAGGTTTGGGTTCATGCCGAATACCACTCCTGAAATCTACACTGGGACATTGAGGTCGCAAGGTTTCGGAAACGGACACGTTTACGAGCCTGGAAGCCGCACGCGCTTCATCGACCCTGGAAAACATTCACGAGATATACCGTACTTAGGCGGAGACTGGACGCAGTTTCCCGAATACGTAGTGCACACAACAACCGAGTCCGGCTACATCCTATTGAAGTATGGTGCTCGGAATGCAAACGCCGTTCTAGGAGTGTCAGACACAAAACCGGTGAGAGTTGACGTTGAACTCGATGGAAAGCCGATAGAAAAAGGGAAGGCGGGGGCGGATATTCAGTGGGATTCGATGGGTAGTTTCCTCCTCGTTGCTGAGAACAGGCTTTACGATATTGTTCGTACCAAGGCGTTCGAGACTCATGAGCTTAAGCTCCTTACGAAGGCTGACGACTTGCGTCTTTACACGTACACCTTCGGCTAGAGCGCAACACGAAGAGTCCCCGTACCATGTCACTTCTGCCGCTACCAAAAGCAGATCATGAATGCCCGAGAATCCTGTGGGGCTTGTAGGGTTCCTCCAGCTTTGCCATATCATCATCCGAGAGCTGAATATCAACCGACCCAACCGCCTCATCAATATGCTCAACCTTAGTAGCGCCGATGATGGGCGCGTTCACACCCTTGTGAAGTAGCCATGCAAGCGCTATCTGAGCCGTTGTCGCTCCTTTCTCCTTTGCAACCTCTTCTGCCCGTTCCACAACGTCAAAATCTTCTGGACGGAAGAACCTCTCCGCGAAATACTTGTCAGTCTTGTATCTAGACGTGCTAGGTGCCTTTCCTCGTTTGTATCTTCCCGTCAAGAATCCTCTTGCCAGCGGGCTCCACGGGATCAAGCCTATTCCTTGATCCTTGCATAATGGAATCATCTCGCGTTCTTCTTCTCGATAGCAGAGGTTGTAGTGGTTTTGCATAGAAACGAAACGCGCGATCCCGAAATGGTCACTTGTGAACAGTGCTTTGGCGAACTGCCATGCCCACATGCTAGAAGCTCCGATATACCCGACGGTTCCTTGGCGGACCAGATCATTCAGTGTGAGAAGTGTTTCCTCGATTGTTGTCCCGTAATCCCATCGATGAATCTGATAAAGGTCGATTCTGTCAGTCTGTAATCGCTTGAGAGATTTTCTCACCTGCTGCAGAATGTGATGTCGGGAGAGGCCCTCTTTGTTCGGTCCTTCGCCGACCTTGAGTCTCACCTTAGTAGCAATGACAACATCATCCCGATGTCCCTTCAGGAGTTCGCCGACGATTTCCTCGGAGCGTCCGTTGGAGTACAGGTTTGCGGTGTCAAAAAAATTCATTCCGAGGTCGACAGCCCGTTTTACTATTGGTTTTGCTTTTTCAAGCTCGACCATCCATTCTTCGGAGTTACCGAACGACATCGTGCCGAGACAGATCCGAGAGATCTGTAGTCCTGTCGACCCAAGTCGGGTGTATTGCATAGGAGCCCAGGTAGAATGCCTCCTTTCCAACGTGCGTTTAAGCGTTCGACAGCTTACCCTGTATCGGCGGCTATAATGAAGTGAAAATCGCATGGACTCCTTTCTGCTCCACTCTTTTTCGGCTCTCTCGTAGAGCTTTGAGAATCAGCCCCTTCCAACCAGTCCAATGCCCCAGGAAACCACCATAGAATGGGAAGCTCAAGCTCCTAATCTTTAGGAGTTCGCACAGTTATTGAGGTCAAGGCCGAGGAGTTTAACGAGTAATACCTGAAATAACTGCAAAGGCGGTGATGGCGTCCTTTGACGATGGGCATCTCTTCCAGGCACGGTGTCCTAGCTGTTTTCTCCACCCTGGGATCCCACCTGCGTCGAACGTCGATCTTACGACTGCTCCCTTCCGGGCCTCGCCGGATTCGATCGTGAGCAGGTAACAACCCTCCCTTCAGAGAGCGCTCCCACGCCGCCGACCTGGTGGGGCAGGATGTCACAGTAGACAACTGGGTCTTCTGCCTGGTCGAGGTTGCCGCTCGCCAATGTTAACGGGCTCCCGCATAGGTCGATTTCGGGTCACAGGAAACGACCGGCTTCCCAGCCCCCCACCACCGCCCAGAGGGTCAGCCGCGAACACTCGATATAAGAATGGTGCCTCACCGTATCAAATCAACGAAGAACGATTGCAGTAGGAATCCCAAGCTATGTGGACGACTCGAGAGAGAAGTGCGGTTTGGTCAACGGGCCTGCGAGATTGCCGGAGATGATCGGCCATTGACACTGAGATTGTCAGAGAGAATATTACCAAGGATGCCCCACGAGGCTTATTGTGAAAGAGCGTAGAAAGACGCTTCCACTTCGGCTGAAGCAGATTTCTGACGACATAAATGAGGCTATGACGGAAGCCAAGAAGATCCGAGAGCTAACCATCCAGGAGGAAGTTATAGTCGAGCTTGACAAGGTGAATGAGGCCTTGGAACAGGCGAAGAGACAGATCACGAGAATGCTCCACATGTAGAGACAACCGGAGGACAATGAACAAAATAACGCCAACAGATCAAAAATTGCGGATTTCCCTCTTCTTGTCGGCAATTGAAACGTCGTATTAAGTGGTTAGAGGAGGCGGCTTGTCGCTCCGTTTCTCCTCTGGGAGATTGGCCCAGTCCAGAAATTCTTTGCTTGGCTTGTCTTGCTCGTAGAGGCTTTGTCTCCTACACTCCAACGGCTCTGGTTCTTTCTCCAAAAGCTCAGACGCAGCCAAGAGTTTGTGATTGGCCTTCTCAGCTGATTTTCTGACCGGTTCGAGAAACTTGTACCATCCTTCATCCCGTAGTACATGATGATCTATTACCACCATTGGAATAGTGCCGAGAATCTTCTCCATGTTTCGAATGGCCGTGCGAAAGAACTCGTCACCAATCCGATATCCTTGCAGATATGTCGGTGGGCCTCCCATTACAAGCAGGTGAGGTTTCTCTCTCAGGATCAGATCAACGGTTTCCCGTACCACTGGTCCTTGAACATCGGGCGCAAAGAACACTTTCTCTTTCGCCTTCTCGACGATACAAGGAAGGACCCATCCTAGTTCGGATTCGCCTTCCCCATGAGGGACTGGAGCTGGAAACCTCAGCTTGGTTTTGCCGAACTCAAAGGTCCCTTCGTCCGCTGCCTCGAATCTTTCCGCCAACTTTTCCGTTGCCTGGCGAAACATCCAACCGCGCCTTCTCTGTGCCGTGTTGATCTTTCGACGACTGTCTTTGGCAAGTATGATTTTTCCCTTGTAGATTCGCTCGAAGGATTCTGGACTACTCCCCAGCCACACCGGATCCACGAAATTCGGCGTGTGGTGGTCGTGATGGTAGTGGGAAATCGTCACAATTGTTGCCTTGTCGGCTGCTTCCTCGATCCTTTCTCTGGCCTCGTCCCGTGCTCGGAATTCTCTTGGATGAGGCATCAATCGGAACCTCGGACCCAACGCGACCCCTGCGTCCAACAATACCGTAACGTCCTTGGTCCGTACTAGAGTGCACATTGAGCGGACCCCCAAGCTCTCGAAAGCGAGCGGAGTAACATTGATTCCAGCCAAGACTCTTGCGGACTCTCGTCGTCTGCCGCAAGGGTAAGGCTTTATTCGTTCGCGTCTCCTCGAACCATTTCGGCTCGGTATATTCGGCATCTGAATGGTGATGCCAGCTACGCGGCCCCTCGTGCGTTGTTTCGTGTTTTCAAGTGGCTGGTGAAACAGCCTGGTTGGGCCTCGGACAACGGTATGGGTGAGGTCGAGTTTGTGTTGTGGAAGCAGGGTCGTATGG
>VBBE01000211.1 GCA_005884605.1 Candidatus Bathyarchaeota archaeon | reverse complement strand
AAGATCGAGTCAGAATTTTCAGCCGACGACTTACCGATGTCACCGACAGTATTCCGGAAATGGTCGATTATGCTAAGACGAAGGTCAAGGCGTCAGAGTTCTTGATAGAAGGAGAAGTAATCGCTCTAGGAGAGGGCGGAAAGCCGGTTCCGTTTCAGGATCTGATGAGGCGGTTTCGCCGGGTCCACGGGGTCGAGGACATGGTCGAGAAAATCCCATTACGACTATACCTCTTTGACGTCCTCCAATGCGATGGAAAAACCCTGATAGATCTCCCGTACACTGAACGATGGGAAATACTCGCTAGCCTGGCGCCAACAGAATCTCTAGCGCCAAGGATCATGACCCGAGACCCCAAGGTCGTCAACGATTTCATGCAAGCCGCGCTCAAAGAAGGCCATGAGGGATTGATGGCCAAGTCCCTCACAAGTGATTACGCTCCAGGTGCCCGAGGTAAGAAGTGGTTCAAGATCAAGCCTTCTGACAGGCTTGACGTTGTTATCGTCGCAGCAGATTGGGGTAGCGGGAGAAGAGTAGGTTGGCTGAGCAACTACCATCTAGCGGTCAGAGATGATACTACTGGTGAATACTTGGTTGTGGGGAAGACCTTCAAGGGTCTGACCGACGCAGAGTTTGACATGATAACCAAGCGGCTTCAGGAGCTGAAGATCCGCGAGTCGAAATGGACGGTTCACGTAAAACCCGAGATCGTGGTCGAAGTTGCTCACAACGAGATTCAAAAGAGTCCTCGATACAAATCGGGATTTGCATTGCGGTTTGCAAGGATCGCGAAGTTCAGAGACGACAAGACCCCTGAAGAAGCCGACACGATCCAACGACTACGCAAGCTATACGAGAAACAGTTTGAAAACAAAGGACGATTGCTAAAGGAAGTCCCTTGAAAGTAGCGGTTCTTTTCAGCGGAGGCAAGGACAGCACCTACGCCACATGGATTGCTCAACACCAAGGCTGGAATGTGGAGGCTCTCGTCAGCGTCCTTCCGAAGGGAGTCGAATCCCTCATGTTCCACTTCCCTAACGTACATTGGACAAAGATTCAGGCTGAGGCAATGGGTCTTCCCCATCGCACTATCGACGTAGGTCGGGACGAGTTGTTGAGTCTCCAGGATGGACTACGCAAACTAGCGCACCAGCTCGGGATCGAGGGTGTTGTGACGGGAGCTGTTGCTAGCGACTATCAGAAATCTCGGATCGACCAAATCTGCGACACCTTAGGTCTCAAGAGTTTCGCTCCGTTGTGGCGGAAGGACCCGAAGATACTGGTCAATGACCTGATCTCCTCAGGATTCAGGATCATTCTAACAGGCGTTGGAGCAGCCGGTCTGAATGAGTCTTGGTTGGGACAAGAACTGACAGACCAGCGATGGGCATTGTTGGAGAAAGTGTCAAGAAAACATGGAATTCACTTGACTGGTGAGGGAGGAGAGTACGAAACCTTCGTCATCGACGCGCCCAACTTCGAGAGGCGAGTCAGCGTTGACAAGACCGTCAATCGGTGGGATGGACAAAGCGGTTACTTGGTCATCGAGCAGGCCTCGTTAGTGCATAAGTCGGCGAACTGAAGCGCCGACTCCTTCTTCGATCTTCGCGGGATCCAACCTGGAATACGTCCTATTCTTCATCAGGACCTTCCCGTCTACGATCGTTGTATCAACGTTGTAGCCACTCGCAGAGTAGACAAGGTTAGAGATTACCGTCTCTTTCCCGTGAATGGGCATCATGTTAGGCTCCTTCAAATCGACGAGAACCAAATCAGCCCGTTTACCCTTCTCAATACTGCCAACTTCCTTTTCCTTGCCAATCGCACGGGCGCCATCGATCGTAGCCATATCCAGAACCTTCTGGGCATTGGCGACCGTCGGGTCCCACCGGTGCGCTTTGTGGGCTAGAGACATACAGCTTGACTTCCGATTTTGTCAACCATACAGAGTGGGCTGCCAGAACTCTATCGTTTAGAAAGCCGATTTTGTCTAGATAATCCACTTCGCGAGATTTCTTGCCCCGTTCGAACCGAGCCTGTTCTCCCCGAGTTTCAGCAATATGGATGTTCACCAGTACGTTTTCTTTCTCAGCTTCCTTTCGACACCAAAGAAGCGTCTCCTCGCTGCAGGTGTAGGGAGAGTGGGGGCCAAAGGCAAACGAAATTCTCGGAGACTTCATGGCGCGGACCTGTTGGAGCAGCTTCAGGGAGTTCTTTCGCTCTCGTTCTTTACCCTCCTGTGTGGAGGGGTCGATCATTCCATAGGAGAGTATTCCTCTAAGCCCAGCCTCCTCCGTAGCCCTGGCCACATCCTCCATGTGAAAGTACATGTCAACGAAACACGTAGTTCCTGTTCTGGTCATTTCCATCGCCCCAAGAAGGGCGCCGTAGTAGCACATTTCGCCCGTGAGCCGTTTCTCAAGAGGCCAGATCTTCTTCTCAAGCCACTGCTGAAGCTCAAGGTCATCGGCATATCCCCGGAAGAGAGTCATCGAGAGATGTGTATGCGTGTTGATCAGACCCGGGATCAGCACCTTACCTCTGCAATCGATGACCTCGTCCTTTCCGGACCCTTGAGTTATGCCCATGTCCCGAATGGTTCCACTCTCATCAATGCTAACAGAGGAGTTCCGGAGAACCTCTCGATCAGAGTTCTGGGTGACAACCCAGTCGCACCCTTTCAGGAACAGTCCCATCGTTCTACGCATCTGCTCGAAGCTGGGTTTGAGAGTGGACGCCTTTTGAAGGCTTGTAGGACGCATCTAGAAGGGCTCTAACGCTCAGAGCCTTGGCTTTACCGATTCCAGCTCCAACCGCCATTTCCGTCACGGAAGCGCTGAATGTCCGTCTAAGAGATCCAAAATAAGATAGGAGCTGTTCTGCCGTGCGAGGTCCAACCCCGGGTACAGAACCAACGATGGACTCCTGAAGCCTCTTAATGTCCCTCGACCTCGGCTTCCGAACAACAAGGGGCGGTGGCCCGTGGCGGCCCTTGTAACGCCCCCCTTTGCCAAGAGTGATCAAGAAATCAGCAGTCTCTTCTGCATCCCGTGTGAAAAAACAGTGCAAGCCGAAATCCAAGACAGCAGAAATCAGGGCACCCCAAAGAGAGCGAGGGTTCCTAGATCTCTTGAGTTCATCATCCAGGTTGCCTTCGACGACCAGAATCTTATCTCTGTAGGACTCGCCTATCCTGAACGCTTGGTCGAAAAGTCTCCCACTAAATAACGAGGAGACGAAATCCCGAGCGGATTTTCGCTCCACGGCATATTCACCAACTATGTAATCAGCTACCTCAAGGACCCTAAATTCAACCGAAGCTCCCTTTGAACGGAGTTCGTCAGGAACACCCGATGGCTCCTCCCTTTCGTCAACAGCTATTCGAACCATTATGGATCCGAAATCTCAATAGTGTCCTCACAACAAAAGACTATGCAAGCGAATCGAGACTCAACTGGGTCTGGATGGTTATATGTTGCGTTACACGACGGGTTCAAGTTTGAGGAAATGCTTTTTGAAAGCAATCCTCAAAAGTAACTGTTCCCGTTTTTCGCCTCGGCCTTGATGGGCATTCCGAAATCGGCTGTCAACCAGTTGTTGAAGGAGAGCGAAGACCACGCATGCCGTGAGGCACCCGAGATCTGCGTTAAGGTCATGGCTATCGCAAACCTCCCGACTCTATACGGTGACTATCAGGCCGTCGCGTTCTGGAACAATTTCGACAAAAAGGAGCATGCCGCGTTTGTCCACGGCGATATTTTCGAGAA
>VBBE01000023.1 GCA_005884605.1 Candidatus Bathyarchaeota archaeon | reverse complement strand
TTCAAGACGCTGTCGAAGTCGAATTTCTTGAACCAGAAGGTTATGATTCCTGGAGCCTGGTTTTCACCCCACCAGCTTCCCATCTCCTTTGCCTGCTCGATGGTAAGATAGTCGAAGAACTTTCTGATAGTACTGGCTGAGGTGGTGACTGTTCCGAACTTCTCGGCGTTAACCTCCCACTCAACATACCTTCTAAGTGCCTTGTTGGCCATCTGGTTCATGCTGACTCTCTCTTCTGAGGAGAGTCCTTCCATCTTCCTGTCAACGTCACGGTCTATGCGGAATGTTCTCGTGACTGTGTCGGGAGACCTGCGGACTTCGGGTTTCAGAGCGTTTTCAATCTGTGTCATTACGATCTATCACATTCTATGGCATCTGCAATCATGTGCAAACACAAAGATAAACTTGGCCCTACTCCACCACACCCCGAGTGCTTCTCGCCAGATCGAGAGAAAAGCCGCCTTCCGCTTGCAATACATTGCAAACGGTCTGCCTGCATACTCGGGGCAAAGCTATGCCGTGCATACAGGCAAGATGATTGCCGATTGCAAGCGGAGAGAGACGTACCGCTTAAGTGCTTGCAACGACCCAAGGGGGTTTCAAGGACAAAAAATGACCTTAGCACCTACACGAACCATGCTCGAGCTCAAATCAACACCGGTTTCGAGCTCGAGAAGCGTCACCAGGACCCTTAGACTAGACGAGGATGTCGAAGCAGGCATCGTCGAGATGGCCGAAAGAGAACAATTCTCGTTCAACCTTCTCGCCAACAGAGCACTCAGAAAACTAGTGGAGTGGGAAGACAAAGCCGGTAAGTTCGGCTTCATCCAAGTTCCCACCTCCCTTGTGGAAAAAGTCTTCAGCATCCTCAGCGATGAGGAAGCTCGCGAACTGGGCAGAGAGGCGGGGGCGAACACCATTCCAGAGATGATCCTATTCTGGTTCAAGAAATTTAACCCAGAGAACGCACTGAAAGCGATGGAGATGATTGGCAGCTACGGCAACGCGTTCAGACTCCAGTACACCCTCGATGGAGAAACTGATACTGTAGTGTTGAAGCATGATCGAGGACCCAGAGTCTCAGCGTTCTACGGCGAGATGTTTCAATCTCTCTTCAAACCCATGGGTGCAAGAGTTGAGACACGTGAAACAGACGGACAAGTAGTCGCGACTATCATTCGCCCTCTGACGGGTCTTGCCAGCGAGCACAAAGATGCGCCGCTGATCCCGAGCTTTGCAGGGGCCAAGAATGGAAGAGGCTACAAGAGATAAGCAAAGCTCAACGAGTGAGCCGAAGCGAGACAAGCAGAAGACATCGGGGTGGATTCGGATGCACTCTGATGAGAAAGCGAAGCCCACTCCGGCCGATGAACAGGTGGACGACGAGTCCCAATCACGCGACCGAAAGATTCGAAAAGCGCCAGTGAAACCGTAGAAGAAATGAGGGCCGCCAGTACTATTCGACGACGGCGCGCTCAATCTAATCATGAATGACAATCGCTCGGAGGAGTTCCTGAACAGTTATGTCTCGCCTTCTTGCTACATGTTTCAGATCATCGGACACTCCATCATCCAAGGTCACAATGAATTTACGCAATGTTTACCCATTTTATCTTCAAGAGTTTGCTTTGCGACTCCGAAGCGAGTCGTTTGTTCCATTAGTCGGAGGCTTACTAGGACCTGATTCCTCTTTTGCACCTTGCTCGATATCATCTATGAATTCCTCGATAAGAGGCGAGTGTCCACAGTGTGTTAGGAGAGATTACTTTGTAAACGTCGCGGTTATATGGAAAAAATAGCGAAAGGTAGCGATAGATAGAAGATGGATGCAATGGTTTCCAGCAGTGAAAAGCGGGAAGGGCTTTCGCACTCGGAAGGTCGCGAACCCGAGACTATTGGACGTCTGAAAGACCTCCTGGTTGACCTCATAGATTCGTCAAAATCATTAGACGCAAGAGTCTGGCTCGACGGAGTGTACACTGATATCAGTGCCGAACAAGTCCGTGTAGAGTGGATGAACGATCGAGACGTGTATTTCAAAGTCGAAGGAAGAGTAGAGAAGAGGAATGGCTCATAACAACGATGTTCGATCAATACTCGGATCCTAACAGCTGCCCTTCATGCCTAGAAACCACGAGTCTAACATGCGATAATTGCCGGCTCTGCTTCGAACACTGCTGCGCATGCTCAGTGGATGTCGATCCGACTGACACGATGGCGGGATAATTGACGAGGCACATAAAAAACAGAATCCAAGAGAACTACAGGTGGACGGCCTACATGAGACTGAAGGGACAGACATGGGCCCGAAAAGAGGAGGAGATACTAGACGAGTTTGACAGCTTCGTCCAGTCCCTTAGAGGCGTGGGTGTAGACTACAATATCATCGTCATGGTTAAGGGAAGAGTTCCTCGACAAATCCACTGTGAATACAAGACGAGAGAGGCAAAGGCCGAGGTCGCTCGCGAGGGGTCTGGTGCATAACATTGGCCAAGTTCATATTATCCGTGGGAGATGGCACGTTCAAGCTGCTAGCGTTGGAGGCAAAGAGAAGAGATGTCACTGTGCAACAACTTCTTCGAGCGGTCATCGTGCCTGAGTGGGTAAGAGAGAATCTCGAAGTAACTCCATCTTCGATGGAAGCAAGGTTAAATTCGTCTTCGATGGCGCAGAGAGAGCTCGCGCCGCATTTGATGCACCAGTCGATTTACCCTGGTCAACGAGATCAATTGCTGCAAGCACCGGTAAACCGGCTTAGAACCTGACTACATTGACTGGAGCAGATGGGATAACCATGTCTCGCCCTCAGTCCTGCTATCGTAGGCGTTGCTGGAATGGGTCATCTACTTCAACTCTGTCAGTGTCCGCATCGTTCCCCACGAAACCTGGAAATTACACAGTCAACGTAAACGCTGCCAGCGGGGACAATATTCCATTCCACGACGGTAATCGTCACCGACACCTTGGTGTGATGCGAAAAAATCGATCCTGAGGCCCTCAACTTGTGGAGGGTCGGGCGCGAACCCTCTCTCGTATGTGGTCATGAAAGTGAGGGCAAAATGCAAACTCAAACCCGTCACCTACGGAGGACTAGTCGAATCTGAGTCGACCACAAACCGGATCTGGAACGATATTCTCGCAAGGGTATGGAGTTCTATCCAGACTATGAACGTCAAATATTGGCAGTGGGTAATGGGCCCCCTCCGCCGATTGAAGCCCCCGGCAAAGTTGCTAACGCCAATAATCATGGTAGCCCTACTACTCCTCATCCAAGCTCCAAGATCCCATGCTATGCAGATGCCTCCAATCGTGACCGGGTGGGGTGGAAGTAGGCTTTTGGAGAGCAGCAGATTTAGCCAATCCAACCCAGCGAGTGAGGTTTTCCCTGGCGAGAACGCGAGCGACATGGAGATGCAAGCCCTGATGCTCGTCCAGAAAGGGTTCAACGGCTACAGGGCCAGCTTTGCGCCGTATTGCACGAACCCCAATGGATTCTTCGGAACGTACAACGCAAGCCAGTTGCATAGGTCCATCGAGATAGCAGCCCACTATGGGCTGTGGATCATAGTCGACTACCACGGAAACGACGACTTGCAGACCGATGGCGGTACCTTATGCTGGCTGAACTTCTGGGCCGGTGTTGTACAACAATTCATGGGTAGCTATGATAGAATAATCTGGGAACCTCTCAACGAGCCCAATGCAACATTCAACTCCACTTCGATATTAAAAGTGAGTTCTGCGTATCAGCAATGGGTAGATGAAGCGAGGAGCCTTATGGACAATCATTGGATCGTCATCGAGAACCTCTGCAGCTACGCCTGCGGGCTGCCGGTAGCTAACTATTGGAAGGCCTATCCAACAGTCAGCGATCCGGCAGGCAGACTGTTCATAAGTCTACATGCATATTTCGAATACCGGTACCACTATTCTGAATGGTCAAACGCGACCGCGGACACGTACGCTCGTACATGGCTCCTGAACCTGCTCAATGGGACCAAGAACACCGGATGGCCGGTTCTGAACACGGAAGGTGGACCAGGAAGGCCTTTCGGAAGACTAACAAATGGAACGATGGTCACGTGTCCAGACCTGATCCTTAATGGATCTTCAGGGTACTGCACAACGAACTTCCGCTTCATACAGACAGCGACAACCCTTCTCGACAACCAAGTAACCGTGTTACAATCGCGGTTGAACTGGCTCTGGTTCCCGATGGCTGACTGGTCCAGTACACCGGGAGCAGGAATCTACGGCTCGCTATCCTCGACCGGCCCAGGCTGGGGAACCATATTATCCTACGAGAAGGCACCGCCACTCCTGAATCTCACCATAAGCGCGACCCCCAATACCCTCACAATATACCCGGGCAGTTTCAAAACTTCCCTGATCGCAGTCAACAGCACAGGCTTTGAAGGAGTCACGAACCTGACAACAATCGCGACCCCATCGGGACCAATCGCTTCTCCAACTAATCCCACATTGCAAATAGTCGCCAGCGGGAGCAATACTACCGTTCTCACGATAACCGTGCCTGCTGGGACTGCGGCAGGATCCTACGATGTTAGAGTGACAGGCTCGGCAGGCATCTTGGGTTCGCGGGCGGCAATCGTTAAGGTAATCGTTCGGGATTTTAAATTGACAGCTGACTCCGAGGTTGCTCCGGTACTAGCCGGACAAGGTGAGGTTTCCCGCCTCGACCTCGAGGGCCTGAACAATTTCAATGACAGCGTCATTCTATCCGTAACTTCTCGCCCCTCAGTGTATAACGCGACGATCTTCCCAGCGATTGTCGCGGTGAGGCCTGGACAAACCTCGACCGCCACTCTGTCATTCAACAGTACTACTGCAGACATTTACATCTTGACGATCATTGGGCGAAGCGATGGATCATCTCACTCTATCAACGTGACAGTGATCGTTCAAGACTTCAAGATCTCGGTGAACTCTTTTAATTCTCAAGTCCTGGCCGACTCTAACCAAACCCTCACCTTGCTCGTAGGCGGCATTGACGGTTTTTCCGGGAATGTAACCGTGACCGCCAGCGTTTTTCCGCACGGTCCAACCGTGGAGGTCACTCCCGGAGTTGTTATCTTGACTCCCGGAGGACAAGGAGATGCAAGCCTGATTATTCATCTACCGTCTAACATCTCAACTGGTTCTTATACGATTACTGTTGATGCAGGTGGAAGGGGGATACATCATCAGACCGTTCTACGCCTAGACGTTACAGACCCCACCTCGGGGCCACATTCTTCTTCCCAGGTTACAATACTAGGACTTCAACTAGTCGAGTTCGTAGGTCTTGTAAGTTTTGTCGTGGCTGTGGGGGCAGTTCTCGCATACAAGAAGCTATTTTTCCACCGGTAATATGTGGGGATTCTTCTTCCTTCGTTTGGGCTTGGAAATGCAGGACTTTCCCTAGGCGACAGGAAGTTCATTATCTCTAGCGGAGACGAACGGTTCTCTCGCTTCGTTCTACAATCTCGGCTGTTGTCGGGTGTGCACATTGTGTTCCCTTCTAGGCTCTTGTAGACAGACTGGACAAATACTTCCACCGCTTTTCTTATGTTGGAAATAGAGTGGCATCAACACTGCAAACTACAAGTCAAGTCCATCGCGGGCGAACCAAAGCCGTGCCATTTACTGTTACAATGCTCTTGGCAGCCTTAGCAGTCTCTGCAGGTTTGTTTGCCGCACACTTAGTCAGCGCGACCACAATTACCCCGGGCAATCTCCCGTCATGGAACCCCAATGTGAGCTGTCAGGCGACACTGGCAACCGTCCACGAGGTGATAGGGAATCACTTCAACTCGTCAACCCAAGGCGCACTGGAAAGCGGTGGACCGTTCGGAGTCCTCAACGGGACAGACGAATCATCGCTTCATCCACCATGCATGGCCCCCAACGTAAACGGGACAATTAACCCGACATTCGTCGAAATCCACGGAATCTCTCTGACAGGAAACTCGATCGTCGAGGATGGAGCTTTGGGCGGGAAATGTGGAGCAAGATACACGCCTACGAACGGGGGAGGGCCATACCCTGGCGGTCAGACATTCTGCAACGCCTACGGAGTCTTCCAAGACACCTCCGCATATACTGGCAACTGCGAGACTCTCCAGGATCCCAATCCGAAAATCTGCATAAGGCTCGAGATCGATAGGGACTGGATGGCTTCAGGCTACTGCGGTGCAGGAACAGTCTGCAACAACTCAACACTCGACGCTCTCAACCCAACCCAGAAGATCGATGTCCAAGGATTCGTCACATGGCATCCACCCTCAAGCCCCGGCCACGGATACTCCTCATGGGAACTACACCCGCTCACAGGATGGAGAATAACCAACAGCTCCACACCTGACCTCAGCATAACCGTGAACCCGTCAAGCCTAAGCATTCAACAGGGCTCGTCCTCGACATCTCTCGTCACAGTACATAGTCTAGGCAGCTTCTCAGGTACGGTAACGCTCGCAGCAGGCACATCACCCGCGATAGCAAATACTACCACGGTATCACTCAACCCGACTAGTGACGCATTATCTCCGGGAGGCTCAGCAACGTCAACCCTAACAGTCCGAACCTCCCATTCAACGCCAGCTGGAAGCTACAATCTCAACGTCAAAGTGACCAGCGGAAGCCTGGTTAGGATCTTGACAATGAGCCTCGTCGTGACGACTCCACCGCCAGACTTCACCATATCAGCCAGCCCAACAAGCATGACAGTCCCTGTTGGTTCATCTGGGACGACAACAATAACCCTTAGCAGTCTCTACAATTTCGTCGGAACCGTCAACCTCGCGGCCTCGGTGGCGCCAGCTGACATAACCTCATCGCTCTCTCTCGTCGACCCAACGACATCCTTCAGCCCAGTCAGTGTGTTTCTCGCCGCAAACGGAACAGGCGCGTCAACAATGACCGTCTCATCCTCTCTACTGACAACACCTGGAACCTACACGATCACTGTCACAGCGAACAGTGGAACAATATCGCACTCGGCAACAGTTACAGTTACGGTCAGCCTTCTGTGACCCAAAGCCGACCATCAAACCACCCGCTTTCTTTTTCCTTTCAGATAGCTCTCTAACGCGAAGAAGGGACTATTCTCAAGACCAAAAGTCCAGATGCATCTTTTTCAATACAAAGTAACTTCTTGCAACGAACCTTGGTTGTAATCCAATGTGGTAGCTTGTGTTCCTTCATAGACGCTCCGCATATATCGAAAGAGCATCGATTACCTGTCAGACATGATGCCAGTGAATATGTCCGTGATCGGTGCGGGCTATTGGGGGAAGAAAGTAATACGGGAAATCCTGAATGTTTCCCGCACTACCGGCCGAGTTAACCTATGCTCGGTTGTTGACAACTCACCTTCAATGCTTGAGCAATGCAGGAAAGAATTCGGCCCCTTAGACTATCGTTTGAGCTATCAGGGCTTACTATCAGATTCCGCGACGTCCGCCGTTCACATCTGCTCACCAAACAGCACGCACTTCCAAGTCGCATCAAACTTTCTCCGATCAAAGAAACACGTTCTCGTCGAGAAGCCCCTGGCCCTTCGGTCAAGGGAAGCTGACGAGTTGGTTAGACTCGCAGACGCTAGACACAGGGTCCTCGCCGTCGGACACGTTCACAGGTTCAACAATGGACTCAACGAGCTAAGACGCATAGTCCAAAGCGGACTCCTAGGGGACATCTACTACCTCCGTCTACAGTGGACAGGCTACCTCCCCCCCCAAAAAGACCGTGATGTCATAACCGACCTCGGTCCGCACCCGTTCGATATTTGCAACAATATTCTTGGGACGTGGCCGACAAAGATCTCGTGCAGAGGTAGAGGTTACAGAGGAGGAGCCGGCGATGAGGTCGCTTTCATCACAGCCGAACACATCGATGGTGTTAGCGCGAACATCGAGCTCAGCTGGTTGGACCCGGAGAAGCATAGAGATGTAACAGTGGTAGGAAGTGACGCAGTTGCCCGGCTGGATTGTCTAGGACAGAAGCTAGTCCTTCAACGATCTGACAAGACAGAGACAATATCCACTGTTCCCAGCAACACGCTTCAGGAAGAGATCATCCACTTCGCCAGATGCGTTGAGAATAACTCGGCGTCCGAACCTTACTCGAACCTATCCGATGGAGGCATCGGAGCTGGAGTAGTGAGACTCCTGGAGGCATCGAGGAGGTCTCTACTTGAAGAGAGAACTGTGCAGGTTCGTGTTCCAGCGTCCGAAGAACTTGTTGCAGGGGAACCCGCTCAGACAGGGTTTCGAAAGCTCACGTTTTAGCGCAGAATCGGTCTATCGAGGTCCGTGTGTGATGTCTCGCGAGCATAAGACCTGGGATCCACCAAGTGCAGGTGAAGGAATCAGAAGCCTCCGAATCTGACAAGCACTCCCACAAACTCACCCGCGTGAATCTTCACGCATGCAGCACTTGCGGAAGGCTCATTGCGACAACATACAGGGAAACAAAGATTGGAGAACTAGTCATCGAAGAGATGGAGCTTGACGTGAAGATCGTGTCCTCACGTAGCAGCCGATTACGCATCGTTACGCCTCGGAAATACGCCCATCCCGAGCAACCTTCCGACGCGGTCTTGAAAGTGGAGGACACCTGCTGGTAACCGTAAGAATCCGGAATGAAAGCGTAGTCCCGGTTATGTTTCGCTAGGTCGAGGGGTTTTCGGTTCCCATCTGATTTCAGTTCCGTCCTGCCGCTTTGAGGGCTCGTATGGCGTTTAGTGTTATCATCTTGTTGGGTCCTTTTCGTCCCCAGTCTACGACCTCGACGTTCGACGTGTTCACTTTCGTTCCGGTCGATGGCGTCCTTCTCATGTTCCAGTAGTAGTCATCTGCGTGCCACAGTCCGTCGGGACCCCTCTTCTTTTCGACTATATCTAGCGCCTCACTGGTGCGTGGATCGTCTAATTTTCCTGCGCGCGAGAGTATCACTAGTTCTTGTAGAATGTCGCAGTGCCAGTAGAGTGGATAGTGGAGCTGGGTGAATAGGTGAACCACTCGAAATGTCTTTGAGTGAAATGTCTCGGGTTGGCGCTCTAAGCCCGTGCGACAGGAACGGAAGAGGCGGTGCTTGAGAAAGAACTCCGTAGCATTCTCTGCCGTCCTCAGAGAGTCTTTGTCACGAGTAGCCCGGTAGTATTCAACTAGTCCCCACAAGGTTGACAGACTCTCATTGAACGAAGAATGATGCGCATCCTCCTTCCTATCACAGTTCCATCCTCCATCAGGCCACTGCCATTCGATCAGCGACTCGGCAAGCTTCACAACCCGCGGGTCTTCCGCGAGGCCCAGCCGGCTACACACCGCCAGCGCGTTACCCTCTTGAGACGCACATCTCCGATATCGTCCATTGATCTTGGGAACATTGCGAAGATGAGCCTCACCAAGCAACCATTTCAGAACAAGATCCGTTGCCTTGACCGCTGGCCGAAATCCCGGAGGTATTCCGAGCTCGACGAGAGAGACGAGACGCCAGTGCGCGCCTGTCCATTTCTCGTAGGGATGGACCCCGAAACCACCATCTGCCCGCTGACCAGAGAGAAGAGTCTTTACAATCGGCCCGTTAGGAATTTGTCTCTTCGCAGTTAGAACTTCTTTCGAGTCCGACGGTCTATCGAGAATCTCTGTGAGAGTGAGATGTCTGATGGAGGGGTCCCCGGATTCCAGAAGCCACATGACAGCAGGATCTTCGATCGCCATAGGCTCGTATCATCCAAACTATGATTCGTTCATCAGTTCAAGATAACGGTTTCAACCATCTTTAATACGGCATCAGGTTCAGCCGAACTCATGCAGCCGATCACCTATTCAGTATCAAAAGGACTGAGAGCTGGTGCGATAGCCGGTTTCATCGGGTCAATCGTCCTCGGCATCTTTGGAGAAATTGGCGCTATAGCGATGAATCAAGAACTCTACTACACAGTTGCCGCTCGGAGAATGGGTTTTGGCGACTCTTCCGTTCTTGGAGGATGGATACTCCACTTCATTGTAGGAATAATCGCAGGCTCACTCTTCATCGGAGCGACAGCAGCACTCCGGAGATTCTCCTTGAGCACAACTAAGAAAGCCGTATGGGTCGGCGTGCTCGCAGGAGTAACAATCTGGGTAGTCGTCTACGTCCCGGTTACGGGGATTCTTGTCCCGGAAGACCTGACCAATGCAACGTTCGCTGGAGGCTCGCTTGTGCTCCACGTCCTCTATGGAATCGTGACCGCGATTGTATCCCTCTCTCTTCTGCGCCGAACGGTGAAGACGAAGACAACCACCTAGTTAGGTTTCAATCTAATATGTGCGAATTCGCCGTCGCAGGACTCTCGCCGAGAAAACGAAAAACAGCCTGACAACTCTAGACCCATCCGATAGCCAGGAACACTGCTAGGAGAACTGCGAGTATTGCGTAGGTAACAGCCTTCTGCAGAAGTTGCCTCAATCTGGATTTAGGAGAGGATCTTCCTCTTGTTCCGTCTTCGTCTCCCCATACGACCCATCTAGCCAGTAGGAGTAATGCTCCAGCACCCGTCACGGCTAACGACCTGATGACCAAACGTGGGCTGCACGAGCCACCTATCAGACTGCTGCAACCAAGTACGACGAGGAAAGCTCCGGCTAACAGCAGGAGCCATCCTACAAATCCGATAGCGCTCTTCCAGCTGACTACTGGCTGGGGCTCAGCTTCCACTTCATGTCACCTCCAAAGGCCAGGAGGGGTCTAACCGGAGACGACGCGTTCACTATTCGTTCTATTCTGTCCATGTCTCGATGCTTTGGCATGGGTCGCCGCATTTCTGGATTTCATGGAATATGGCGTCGATGGTTGGTTCCTTTGTCGTCATGACAGTTGCGTTCTTCACCGACAAAGTAACATCCAAGTGGTGCGATTGGAAGACGCTCATCACTTGAGCCCTGTTAAGGATTGTAATCGCGTTCTTCCAGGAGACGTTATGGCGATTAGATGGCTGTTGGGTCAATGGAAAATAGGCTAATGCTGACGCGACAACAATGAGGAGAAACAGTGCGAGAATCCAGAATCTTCATGCGTCGGCACTCTTCTACCAGACGTTTCGATAGCTCTCGTCCAACTCCCTTTCACCGGTGGTCAGGCCTAACGAAGAAATCGTTTACAGTCATAACTCGTCCAAGCTCTGCGGAAGGAGCGTAAACCGCCAATGCCACAGCGACCATCGTACCCTTCTCCCGAGCAACCAATAGTAGGCCGGGGGATTGGCTCTGCAGCTGTCGGTCGACAGCCCACGCTATTCTCTCCTTGATCGGTGTCAAACCTTCAGACGAGTGGTATTCAGCGATGAGCCTCTGGATCCCCTCTCGGTCTGCCAGACTACCCTGACCTATGGTTACCATCTTTGCCCTCCGAGCTTCCAGCGTTAAGGAAATAAGCCGAGAGGAGCGGCTATATGCAAGTCTTCTCAATGGCCTTTGGAACATATTCGTCTTCCGCTTGCCAGACCTGTGGTTGCTCCGAAACATCCTGCGAGACTTGCCAGACGGTAGCGGATTGTTCCAACTGTGCTTCATGCTGCTGCACCACCGCTCATCAGTCATGGCGACACGGGAGGATTGGAAACGGGATCAAAATCGAATACATCAGCTCAGGCTGGATGGCAGTTGAGGTCTTTGGGTCGATCGGTGTCGGATTGATCGCGGGAAGTTTTGCTCTTCTTGCTTTTGGTGGTGACAGTCTGATAGAATTGATCTCTGGACTGGTGGTCTTGAGGGATCTGCGTGGGGATCGCTCGAGAGGCGGCAACGATGGAACTCACACCGAAAGAACGGAGCAATTGACCAGCGCGTTGCTTTTCGCTCTCATTCCTGTCATCGGGCTAGGCGCACTCTATTCCTACCTCACAGGGTTGAAACCTGAGGGATCGCCACAAGGAATCGCCATTGCCGTTGGAGCATTGATAGTGATGCCCTATCTCTACATCCAGAAGAAACGGATAGGCCGTGAGACCCGGTCACTCGCCCTCTCAATGGATGCCATAGAATCAGTCACATGTCTCTTCATGGCCACAGCCCTCCTCGGCGGGCTTCTCGCGGAATATTTTCTAGGACTCTGGTGGGCTGACTATCTTGCGACCGGAATTATCCTAGCCTTTGTCGCGAGAGAAGCTGTTGAATCATACCATGAACTCCATGAAGAACAATCAGCATCCGACGCACAGCCTTGAACGTTCTCCTCAATCTATAGCCGGGTAACACATTTCATAAGAAACCGGAACAAATTACAGTGCCATCATGGTCATTCGCGGACACCTCCGGTTACTTTCTGTGCTCTTGGCGGCGTTGGCCGGAGCAGGTCTGCTTACGGTCGGCTTTGGACTTACACCGCTCAGCGGTTCCGTGTTCGGCTCTATTCTTGGGCTTGGACCAAAAGGCGACTTCTCGTTATCATCCAACTCTCCGGTCACGGTCCCGCAAGGCCAAACGGGAACCGTCGAAATGTCGGTCACCAGTGTCAATCACTTTCGCGGGGACGTGAGCTTCACCGCCACAGTTACGACAGTCGCAAACATTCCACCGGTCGTAAAGACTAGTAAGTCGTCAGTCTCGGTCACTTCGGATGCAAGTCTAGCGTTCTCAGTTACCGTGACAACGACAAGTTCCACCACTCTCGGATATTACAATATCACGGTGCAAGGAAAGGCGAGCACGATCTCGCATTCGATAACAATCCCTGCAGATGTGACTCCCCCTCCTCCGCCGCCGACACCTGATTTCTACCTCTACTCCAACCCATCCTCGTTAGCAACAAGCCAGGGAAGCTATGTGACAGCAACGTTGACCGTTTCAAGCATCCTCAGCTATTCGGGGAATGTAGCATTGACAACAACGATCTATCCTTCAGGGACTAACAGTCCCAGTGTTTACCTGAACCTTACGAACCTCAAGCTACCGGGCGGAGGGACCAACGCTACCACCGTAATTGTCAATGCGTTCAACTCAACCGTTGGTTACTACACAATTTCTATCACTGGGACCAGTGGAACCCTGGCCCATACGATCTGGGTTGGCCTCTCAATCGCCGTTGGGAGCGAATCTCTCTATCTAGAGTTCTATTCGTTCAACTCTTCTACCAACGCGACTCTCTACCTTCGAAACTTTGGCAGCGCAACAACCAGCCTGGTAGCGTACTATGTTACAGATACCAATGGCGACCAGTACTCACTTACATCATGGACCGGGCCTACGTTGAGTCCGAACCAGCTTCGAATCGCCACAATCCTGATCGGAGCAAGTTGCGGCGGATGCGTTCTCTCAGGGTCGGCCTTCACCTTCGCACCTAGCAGCAGCTACACGATAACACTTGTCACGAGCTACAACAACCAGTTTTACTTCGGAGTAACCACGTCTGTTCGGGAATCTCTCAACTTGGAATTCTCGGGCTTCACCTCAGGCACAAACGTGACCCTGGACTTGCGGAACACAGGGTCGGTCCCGGTTCAGCTCGACAGCTACTATGTGAAAGATGCATCCGGCGACCAGTACGCACTAGTATCGTATCCTGGACCCTACATTCCAGTCAACAGCCTAGCAATGGTATTTGTAACGATCGGGTCGAGTTGCCCGGGTTGCACGCTTACCGGTACCGCCTTCACATTCAACCCCGGTTACAGCTACACGATCGTGTTCGTGACCTCTCGAAACAACCAGTTCGCGTTCACAGTGGTCCGCTGAGGACATACTGAGATAGGCTCGTCGAACTTGTCGGACCCTTCCTATTTGGAATGGTTAGAAGTGACGGTAGAAAGTTAGGGGCCCGTGACCAAAGGGCTTGCCCCGGGGAGGGGCCCAGGCTGCTCCATTGGTGCTCGGATTCTGGATCGTCGTCGAACAAGCCAGGCAAGCGTCCCCACAACTCCAGCTCCTGCGATTCCAATGCCGGCGTAGATCCAGAGAGAGATTGCTGGAGGCAACGACGATGTTCCGGAGCTCCCACCAGTGCCACCTGTCGAGGTCTGACCGTTTCCAATCGATCCTGCGGGCGTCCTCTTTGACAGGTCGAGATTCGTGGACTTTAGTTGCAGAGCGACAGGGATGCTTGCGTCCATGTGATGGGTTACCGTAACAGGGTCGGATACGGGGAAGTAGCCTGAGGGCCCGGAGAGAAAATCACCCGGATTATAGTTCTGGATTTGCGTTGATTGCACCGAGACCACGGCGTTTGAGCGGAGGAGGAGGTCGCTTGCTTGGTCGTAGTCGAATCTTAGGTCCAGCTTGAAGTGTGAATCAGTCGATCCACCAGCGCCACCTATCGGTGGAGTAACGGTTGAAAGGGACTGTGAGATTTCTGAGTCCACAATCCACGCGTTACGGTTGTTGCCTGGTCCAAGGTTTACCATCTCGCTTCCTGAGACACTGGAGTAACCCGTCAGAATCTCCACCGGTTGGCCATTGGCTAGCGGACCGTTCACCCACCAGAATGTGTAAACCTCCTTTTGGTCCGAGAGCAACTGGCTCAACACTGGAGAATAGCCATAGCCATAGCCGTAGTAGCCGGAGGATCCCAGATATGCAAGCATTCTTTGAGCGATGCTCAAGATCACTGACGTAGCTGTCCCCGGAGACTCGACGCGAGTAGAGAGATTAATTGACTGGGGGAAGCTGCCTGTCTCGGTCACAGGCGTGAAACTGAAGCCCGAAGCAGACACAATAATGCTGACTTGGTGGCTGACGTTGAGGACAGCCACGCTGTTGTCAAGTCCGTTAACAGTCCAGTTTAGCGAGCCTGCGAAGCTAATTGTGGGCGTGAACGATGACGCGATCGGCGTCGGGATCGGCTGATAACTCGACACTATCACCGCGCCGTGTAGCCATGGATGAAACGTATCGGAGTAGTTGTAAATACCCGCTGAAGTGAAGGTGAACAGGTACGAAGCGTCATGGGCCAAAGCTCCCGAGTTGAAGCTTGGAGGGTTGCTGACTGACGTGGCTGTGTGGAGCAGAGAACCTCTGTTAAACCACATGACAGTTGTCCCGATTGATATGTAGGTGGGATAATAGTAGGGGGAATTGTAGAAGCAGGAGAATCCTGCCTGAGCCTGAGTACATGTTCCGTTGTCGACTATCTCTACAAGAGTCATTGGGCGATAGGGGCCGCACGCGAGCTGAGTGTAATTGATCTGAGCAGATGGGGGAAAAGATGCGCTGCAGCTTTGGGACGATTGAATTGACGCGTTGAATTGGTAATTCGCATTGCTACCCATGCTGAGGAGCGGCACAGCACTTGCAGAACTCACCATCAGCACAACTAGAACGAGGGCGGACGCGCTTCCTGCGGAAACCTGTAGAATCTTCAAGATAGTAGTGGCCCTTGGGGTAAATGGATAAAAGTATTGCTGAAAACCTAACGCACTCACCCCGAGGATGCCTCTCGATCCGGCTCCACGAGGCCTGAGAATCTAGCCCTTCCTTCCATCGCGGTCAAGACCCGGTCGAGTACACCGGACATTCTTGCAAGAGTTACAGTATCCTAAAGCAGACAGCGATGCTTCACAGCCGTGCTCGAACAGAGTCTAGATTTCCTTGTCGTCATCGCAAATATCGAAGCACCTGACCTAGCAAGAGACGATTGGTTAGTGTCAGATCAATCACGAAGGTTTCATCCGCCAGAAGGATTGTTAGCCCACGAGAAAGGGGAGTTCGTTTGTGGAAAAGGAAGCCTAGGACGATTATTTCCAGCCGCCGCAATAGGCCTCGGAGGCATCTTTCTCGCCGCCGGCCTCCTCAATCCGACCACCAACTGTTACAACAAGAACGGCGTTCTCCAAGCACCCACCCAATGCGCTTCCACGAATCTTCTCTTCGCTGTACTAGGCGCGATCATGCTCATGGTAGGTCTCGTCATGGCACTACGCGGGGACGAAACAGAGGGACACCAGATACTACGTGACCTTCAGACTGGTTGAAGCGAAGCATGGCCAAATGTTCAGAGAAGTCCACAGAGACCTTTCCGGGGACGAGAGTTCTACCAGTTTCTACAGATTATCCCGACGATGATCGTGAATGGCACTCCTTTCTTCACCGCTAAGATCTTGGACCTGCAGTCAGGTGATGAGATGATGAGCTTGCGCAACTTGACCCAAGAATCGACAAACGCTCTCGAACTCGTGGGACAGGTGGTATACTGCAAGTACTGTGGGCAGAGGAATGATGCTAAGTGCATGCACTTCTCCCAGTGCGGAGCAAGCCCTAGAGATCTAAATCTGTTCGACGCTTGCAGGTAGGTAACATATTTCATATAGAAATCGGAGCTGAGTTCGCGGCCATTAGTAAGTTGATAAAGCATCACTGAAAGTCTACAGCACACGATGCGCATCGCTAGGGTATTCAACCGCCGAAGAATTGTTCTAATAATTCTCGCCACCGCAGTTGTTACCGCGGTGACATATGGTGCTGTCACCTACCAGATCTCATACGGTTGCGACTCAAGTGGGGTCGCTACCGGACCCGGAATTGATTGGGAAGTACTGGCCAAACCATGCATCTACATTTACTTCACCGGGATCGTCGGAGGAAGCATCCTTCTAATTCTTCTCATACCCGTACCAGAGAAAAAAGCAAAAGCACCGTGATTCTACTTTTTCTAGACATAACCGGTCGAATATTTCGCGAGTAAATCCTCCTTGTTCAAATTCGTTGTGTGAAATACGCAGCCGTCGGCCATCGTGGCGAGGGAAAATGCGGCCATGAAGGAAAAAAGCAACGCCAGAGTCCTGGTCAGAGAAAGCTCTACCCGCCGCATGATGAGGCGTGCAAGAGCCCACGAATCCTTCATGACCATGCGCTTCGAAGAGAGGAAGCGCGCAGCAGCAGGTTACGGAACCTTCTGGTACTTGATGTCCAGAAGATTCTGCTAAGAGAGCCCCGTTCAAGCAAGGCTCTCATTCAACCACTGCCTACGAAACCAGACGGCCAGGACCAACCCCCCGTTTTCAAAATAACCTCCAATTTCCCATATCCACATGGCGCGCCCGAATGGAAGGGCGAGTGTTACTAAGTCTCACAAGATCTTCCAAATGTACGCGCTATGCCCAAATATCCGCAGAGCTATTTCCCATAACGGGAGGCGACAAACCGAGCGCTTCACCGAAAAAATGATTGCCACATATTTTGGCTATGTAACACTTGGCATACTGCTTGCAATAGCTCTTATTGGAGCCTACTACCTGGGCAAGTAACTCAAGGATCCTTATTTTGCTTTCCGAAGAATTTCGTCCGCGAAAACTGTCCACTTTCCGTTCTCATTTTTCTGCCTGATCAGGATTGACCAAGTCCTATTCTTCGAGTTCCACGTGAACGTATTATGAAGAGGACCCGTAGGGTACTCGAATACAAACCTGATTGAATCTTGACCTTGCAAGGTTCCGTAGCCTAGTGTCTCGGAGAAGCGGCCACCGAATATGTCGATCCAGTGAACAACGTATCGCTCACTCATGTTATCATAGCCGATGAATACCATTGCCTCATACTCAGCATTACTAGGCGTTTCCATGTTTCCCCGATTTCTGGCAGCTGAGTCTATGAAATGGACTCGGAGGAATTGATGATTGAGAACCCAGTCGGCGTCGCAATATTGCTCGAACCGCTGCCCCGCAATTCGTCCGGTCACCTTCCAATTTCCAACGAGTCCCTCCAACAATTTATCCTGGAAGATGTAATGCTCACCATCAACCTCCAATTTGGAGTGATCAGTCGACATCTTCCATGTGACACTGTCTGCGGACTACGTTTGTATTGGCTTTCTCGATCTAACTTGGCTAGGTTGACCCTACTTTCTAGTAGGGACTCATTCGGAAGTAGTGAGGGGATCTTGCATATGCAGTAAGTCTGCCAATTATTGCCAATGAGGATTTCCCTCTTCGGCCTTATCGGCTCGCGCAGGAGTCTCGAGGGTGCGCTTGTCGCGGGAGTTCAGTGCCGTTGATTTGGTAAGGTGTTGAAGAACCACTGATGCCCGAACGGGTCTTGTAGCTTGCAGATTCTTCCGTATGGCTCATTTTTTATGGGTTGAAGCACCGTCGCCCCGGCCGCAAGTGCCCGTTCAAAGAACGAGTCAACATCCTTGACGTCGACGTGGATGATGACAGGTGTTCCGCCGAGGGTCCTAGGACTTGTGTTGTGAGTCGGGAATTCGTCGGCAAGCATCACATGTGCGCCTTCGATCTCGATCTCCGCGTGCCCGATCTTTCCTTCCCAGGGTATTCGCTCGGAAACCTCCTTTGCACCGAATGCCTTTGCATAGAAAGCAAGTGCGCTCTCTGCATCATGGACAGCCAAGGCTGGCACCGCCCGATTCTTGATCTTGTCAGCTACCACCTTGCTCGGCATAGAAGATGAAATCCGCCGGATATCTCATAAGCATTTCGTGAATCGGCCTAGGAACAGCCTAGAGTATCTAGGCTTTTGCCACTCTCTTCGTGGTGGATGCACACCAGAGAGAAAGAGGGCGGTGGTGGGGCTGGCAGGATTTGAACCTGCGATTTCGTGGGTTCCTGGCGCGACAGCTCACTCGCTCCCAAGCCACGCGGATTGTCCGGACGCATCGAGGATAATGTTGTCCTCTAGACCTGGCTATCCGACAGCCCCTCGTTCGCCTCCAAAGTGCGATGTCGCTTTAGCTCTTACCTTCCGAAATCAACATCTCGACTCTTTTGTTTCTAACAAAAAGGTGAGCCGGAGCTATCTATCCGACCTGGATTCTTGCGTATTACGAGGCAGGGTCAATCAATCATCTATGCTGGTCATGGCTCGTGGGAGGCATGCCAGTTTTATACCGGTACCTCTCTACCATATATTCAACAAACGAAGGGATTCGGGAAAAGACACACGGTTAGAATAACATGGCTGTCGACAAGAAAGTCCTCAAGACATGCGTCGTTTGCAAACGCAAGTTCCTAGGCTGGTTCTCCGAGAAATATTGCAGCGACGACTGCCGAATCGAAGGAACACGACTAAAGAACAGAAACCGCCAACGAAAAGGCCGGAAGGTCCTCGAGCTCCGAGAAGGAGCCATCAGCCAACAACTAGGCGAACTAGGCCTCGGCGACACACAGTATCCAATGTACAACCACGAACTAGTCACTACAATGTACGCCAATGTTAGCCTCTACCATGGTCGCGATGGAAAGCGACACGTCAGGTCCTACTATGATCTTTTGCGGGAGATCGCCAAGCCCACCGGTGGCGATACGAGCAAGATTCTCGCCGGGCTCGCGCCACGCGAACAGAACTAGCGGTCAAGATTCTTACTGCGCAAGACGTCGTAGATCCTGAACCTTACCGAGAAAAGTTCCATCAAACAAGTACGCCTCACCATTCTCAAAATCCACCGCGCCTGAACGCAACACCGGTCCCATATACTCCTTGAACAACTCTGTCCATCCCTCTTGGTAATTCTTGTTGATGGGTTGTCCTCCTAGGTAATCATTGAATGATGGCATGATAATACAATCCGCATCAGCAACTGAGACACCAAATTTTTTCTTCACCTCCTGAGCGGCGTCCCCCTGAAACTTGGCATCGTCACGTCGCAATACTCCCTCCGCGAGCTTCTTTCCATCACTCTTCGCTCTCACCCAGGCTTGACGGGTAATCCTGAACCCTAACGGGTCTTTGAAGACAACGACAGGATGCAAGTGGCCCATGACGAGGAATCTGCATCCGAGGAGTGGCGGCGCGGGCCAAGCATGACCATGAAATAATCCAACAGAGTCCCAGAGAACCATTCCGTTGGACTTGTTGATCTTAACCGTCGTCGGTGTCAACGGCTCAAGATTACCGTCATGGTTTCCCGGAACCACCTCTACATCAGGTATGATCTCGACGAGGCTGTCGAAGAATTCTGGAACGTATTTCCACTCCTCCAGCTCGACCTTCGAAACGGCATGCTTGACGTCCCCCAATAATACCAAGAGCTTGGGATGGGTTTCGGCCAGGATTTTTCGAAGCTTGTCCAGTAGCCTCGGCACTTGAGAGGGCACATGTATTCCTTGGCGCGCCAAGGTCACTTCCCAGCCGAGATGCAGGTCAGCGATTACGAGGACCCGTTCTCCCTTGCGTTCTAGCAGAAGAGCGGGTTGGTCTGCCACTGGTTTTACGGTAACATCGTCAGTCACTAGTATGCCCGCTAAATCGAAATCGACCATGTACAATGAAAAGGTATTCTTAGCACGTGACAACCATCCCAGTAGGGAACTAGTTCGCCACCGACCGTAAACGAAAACAGGATACTCAAAGGGGCATGCCAGGAAATAGACCGAACTAGAACCTTCTCCGAAGAACAGAAGCAAACCCTGACAACTGTATTCCAGAAAAGGTTCCAGCAAGCGCTCGGGCTAGTGGAAGCTAGAAAAGTTCGGAAGTACCAGTTCACGCCCAGCGGAAGAACGATCTGGGTCGTAGCCGGGCGCGGTCGAGATTATCAGGTTCTCCCTGACAGCCTGTTCTGCACCTGCGACGATTATTATTTCCGGGTAATGGAGCACAAGAAACAACTATGCTACCACATCATCGCCCAACAGCTCTCCGAGGCCATGAGCAAGCATGACGCGATCGATATGACTGACTCACGCTACCCAGAGATTACTTCCAAACTTACCATGATCGGTTTACGCAAGTAATCTCAAGGTTTTAGTAGCCGTTTCCGTTCTGCGAGAACGAAGCCGAGCCAGCCGACATGTCCTACAGCCTTCAACCAGACCAGGAGTTTGCGCTACTCCAGCTCCTGCTCTACATCTTCAGCTTCGTCACTCTAATCCTGATCTTCCTCTACATCGCAGCTGAACGTCCAGGGGAATCGAAGAAGAAGGTCGCAGAGGAAGAAGAATAAATCGTCCACTAGATGACTACTAGTGCAGTAGATGCGGACTTCGGCCTTCTCATCCCTCAAACCCTCAGTGCTACAAAGGCTTGAGAAAGAAGGCTTCCTAGAAGCCAGCCCGATCCAGGAACTAGCCATCCCCGCAATTCTCAGCGGCGAAAACGTTCTGCTCATCGCCCCGACCGGGACCGGCAAGACCCTCGCCGCCATCCTCCCAGTCCTCGACAGGCTAATCGAAGCTAGAGCAGAGGGAAAACCCCGCGGCATATCCGTCCTCTACGTAACCCCTCTCCGAGCTCTCAACAGAGACCTTCTCCGCAGACTCGAGGAGATGGGAAAAGATCTCGACATCAAGATCCAGGTCCGACACGGAGACACCCCGATCAGCGCGAGATCACGACAAGCAAAGAGCCCACCAGATGTCATGATCACAACCCCCGAAACTCTGCAAGCCATTCTGATAGGGAAGAGAATGAAAGAGCATCTCCGCTCCGTCCGATGGGTCGTCGTAGACGAAGTTCACGAATTGGCGACGGACGAGAGAGGCGTACAACTATCCTTTGCACTAGAACGACTCACAGAACTCACCGGGGTTGATTTCCAGAGAATCGGACTCTCCGCCACCATCGGAGAACCAGGGCGCATCGGCCAGTTCCTAGTCGGATCAGGACGAAGAGTAACAGTACTACGTTCCGACGAGACGAGGGGACTTCAGATCAGCGTCCGGTCCGTCCATCCTAGCTCCGGAGACCAGAAAGAATCTGTTAACCTCGGCCTACCGGCGTCAACCGTTTCTCGGGCTCGGATGATACTGGGCATCATTCAATCCCACAAGTCAACCCTGGTGTTTACCAACACACGCGAACATGCAGAGGCGCTAGCAGCCCAGATTCAAGCAATTGGGGGCGGGGTCCCCGTCCGGGTACACCATGGTTCCTTGTCGAGAGAGTTGCGGGAAGAAGCGGAGAAGGAATTCCAAGAAGGAAAACTGAAAGCACTCATCTGCACGAGCTCTCTTGAGCTCGGAATTGACATCGGCAGCGTCGATTTCATCATCCAATACACATCACCACGAGAGACGACGAGGCTGGTCCAGCGAGTCGGCCGTAGCGGACACACCTTAGGTGGAACTTCTCGCGGAGTCATTCTCACCATCAACACTGACGACATACTGGAATCCGCGGTTCTGATCCAGCGAGCCAGGGAAGGAAGGCTCGAACGGCCAATAATCCATGAGAAAGCGTATGATGTTCTCGCCCATCAGATAATCGGTCTCCTACTCCAAAAGGGTCGAATGACGGTTGAGGAGATCGGCGAGGTCGTTCATCGCTCTTACCCGTTCCGCGAGATCGATCCAGTAGAACTCAGCCGTGTTGTCGCGCAGCTCGCTGAGCTTAGACTGTTGAGAAAGTTCGACCAGTTCCTTACCGCTCGCAACCCCAAGGCGATTCAATACTATTTCACAAACCTCTCCGTCATACCCGACGTTCAGAAGTATACTGTATTCGACTTCTTCCGAAAAAGGCGGATCGGAAGCCTCGACCAAGACTTCGTCGCCCGTAGATGCGCAAGCGGAACAGAATTCATCCTCCACGGTCAGACATGGAAGGTGCTCTCGGTAGATGAGGAACAGTATCATGTCGAGGTAGAGGCGGCCCCTCCAAGCCTGACCGCTATTCCCGGATGGGAGGGAGATATGATTCCTGTCCAGATCGACGTTGCCGAAGAAGTTGGACGCGCCCGCAGACTCCTCTCCGATGGAATTGTACCCGACGGCTTTCTTGAGCAGGGTGAGGTTGACCGAGTAGAGTCCACTCTCTCCGCTCAGAAGCGTCAGGCTCCGATTCCTTCCGACCAACTGGTCTTGGTCGAGAGCTTCGAGAACAGCGTGGTAGTCCATTCATGTTTCGGAAACCTGGTCAACGAGACCCTCGCCACCGCCATGGCCGCCCTATTCGGGTCCCGTTTGGGGTCGAACATCGGCACGCAAGTCGACCAATATCGGTTCGCCCTGATTTTCCCACGTCCAGTCAGCGCGTTGTTGGTTTCAGAGGAGTTCAGAAAACTCTCCGCTGGCGACATGGAGAAGATTGTTGGGGACACGATTGACGCCTCGGACCTCTTCGCCTGGAGGCACTGGCACGTCCTCCGCCGGCTCGGCGCCGTGAGCCGAGAAGCAGAGTACAAAGCTCGCCAAGCAAGACTCCTGGTCGACATTTTCAAGACCTCTATAGCTAATGATGAGACTCGGAGAGAGCTCTTCAAAGAGAAACTGGATGTCCACGGCGCCAGAAGAGTTCTCGAGAGGGTTGGATCAGGAGAGATTTCGATCGAAACTATTCAGGATGTGGGTCAGTGCACTCCATTCGCTCTTCCCATTCTTGACAGGATCGTTCCACACGGTCTACTCAGACCAGCAGTCGAAGAAGCTTCCATCATCGAGGTCGTGAAGAGCAGATTGCTCTCTACCAACCTTCGACTACTCTGCATGAACTGCGGAGAATGGGACAGCGTCCGAGGAGTCGATACTCTCCGAGAAGTCGTGCGATGCCCAAAATGCCGATCGTCTCTAATCGCTGCGACATACCGAAGCAACGATGCACTGGGCCCGATAATCAACAAGAAAAAGAGAGGAAGCAAGTTAAGTTCTGAAGAAGAGAAAGAATGGATGACGGCGTGGCGATCTGCAGGCCTGATTCAGAATTATGGAAAGAGAGCGGGCATAGTTCTCGCAGCTAGAGGAGTCGGGCCCACCACTGCGACTCGAATTCTGAGAAACAGGTTGGCGAGAGAAGATGACTTATACCTGAGCGTTCTAAGGGCGGAGCGAGAGTTCGAGCGTACCCGAATGTTCTGGGATTAGAACCTGCATGACAGAGTCTTCTGACAATCTCCTCAATCACATACTAGCAAAAAACCCTGGCATGCCCAGAGAAGAACTCCTCTCGCTAATCGAACGCAAGAAACAGGAATCGCACGGACTACTATCTGACGAAGGAGCAACACGACTCCTCGCGCAGCAACTCGCGGGTCTATCGGGAGAGGCAGTCAACATTTCAGACCAGCGGATTTCAAGCGTCCAAGCAGGACTATCAGACGCGACCATCTCAGGCGAAATCCTGTCCATTAGCCAGTTGCGCGAGTTTCAGCGGTCCGACGGGTCGGTCGGCAAACTTGTAAGAGTCAAACTGAAAGATAGTTCTGGACAGATTACCTGCGTCCTCTGGGACTCCACGGCGGAGATCGTAGAGAAGGAACAGCTCGGAAACGGGTCCAAGCTCCGTCTTGCACATGGCTACACCAGGCTGGGACTTGCGGGGGAAGTCGAGTTTCACCTAGGATCTCGAAGCAACATCGAGGTCTTGAGCAAAACCTCTCCGACAGGACCCGCACCCAGCTCGGTCGGATCCCATGAGATGGTGCCGGCAAGCGGTGTTCCCGAAACTGTGCGGGTTCGTATCAGAAAGCTGCAGAAGAGCAGGGGTGAGAACGGCCCTGCGTGGGCTTTGTGTGAGAATGAAGAGGGTCTCACAATGGCGAAGTTCTGGGATGATAACATGGAGACAATTCTTTCTATGGGAGAAGGGAGCGTAATCACGATCAAGAATCCGTGGATCACGGAGAGAAACGGAATGGTCTACCTGAACGCCGGCTCAAGATCCTCTATAACAAAGGAGACGCTTGTCAACGTCGAGTCTCCTCCTCCCGCCACGATTGCATCGATCAAACCCGGCCCCAAACTCTACACTACGCGTGGAGTTGTCGTTGAGCGAACGGATCCCCGGGAGATCGAAACTAGGGAAGGTCGGAGAACAAGGGTCTCAAATATTAGGGTGGAAGACGGTACAGGTAAGATAAGGATCGCCCTCTGGGATAATCATGCCCAATTTGTGGAAAGCCTAAGAATGGGAGACGCGATAAGATTGACAGGAATCAAGGCGCGGGAATCATCTAATGGAGAGCTTGAAGCGTCGACTGTGTTCCTAACTCAGATCGAGAAATCATAGATTCTGCTGAAAGCCCATGATGGCGCTAAGAGTAGGAAAGGACCCTTTCGACTACATCAACGAGGTCAAAGTCGAGAAGTCTCGCCAGTCAATGAAACGACGACTCCAGGAATACCATCCTAAAGCCAGCTCGATTGACACCCTTGAAAGGGTCGACGAGAAACATCACCTGATAGTTTTCTCAGCAGACTGGTGCTCCGATTGCGTCGCGTATATCCCAGGACTCGCAAAGTCGTTGATAATGGCAAAGAACAACATGCTCCAGGCCCGCGTAGTAAACTATGATGCCTACCGGGACATGGCAGAGGAATTCAACATTCGAGCGATTCCTACAATAATCGTCTACGACAAGAACTGGAAGGAAATTGGAAGATTCGTTGAGACGCCGAAAAAATTCGGCACAGTTGAAGAAGAGCTCTGCGCAATCATAGGATCAAAGGACACAGCGAAGATATAATCTTCTCCGGGATCTAATGTAGACTGAGTGGGACTGTGGCCTGGAGCGTACTGGCTATCCATTCTGGAAAAGAGCGCGTGAGACTCCGAGAGCTTGTCGATGTCAAAAATACCGAAGGTAATGTTATATCATCCAAAATCTGATTTTTTCAGATGCGCCTTCGCTCGGGTCAATTGCAGTTTCGGCGGCGCTATCTTGCGGTCCCGATATTCTTGATGATTGTGGCTGCACTTCTTATCGTTCGGTTTAATGCTACAAACCCCATCCGATCCTCAGAAAGTAGCGTCGCTCCCATCGCCCCAATGTCGAAAGGGTAATCCTTTGGAAGGAGTATCAAATCCTCTCCGCTTGCGAGTAATCTCAGACTGCGAGGTCGGAAGTGGAATAGTGAGATCCGTCAATCTCCTAGATGACGGCGACTGGCGAATCGATGTTAGCCTTAGTCCCCAGTATGGGAAGCTACTTGACGTTGGAAATGTCAGCCACCAGAACGGTTGGCTAGTGTTGGAGCTCATTCCCCGAGACCAAGCCACGATCTCGGTTCCTCCCGTGGGCAAGCAGATTACCTTCGTTGGGCCACTGGCCTATGACTCCCAAAACTATTGGAACGCCAGGCACTGTCAACTCTTCGGTTGCTGTTTAGTGGCGGTAGATTCAGTCATCTCTAACCTATGTTCGAGGAGTGACTCTTTACACGTTAGGCGGTCGTCGTATGAGCCTGTCATCATGGGATGAGGAGAGTGACTCCGACCAGGTGACAGGTCTGTGGGATAACCGGTTGGTTGGTCACCGTAAAATCCTTGCCTGGCAACTGGCCAAGCTACCACGCTATGGGCGTGAGGGGGCGGTTGAGGTTCGACCGTTCCCTGCCGAGAAGAGGCTACGTGTCTCTGAGGCTCAAGGGCTCTCAGTTGAAGCAATGAAGGGGAATCCGACGACGACGGTAATCCCCGGAGTCGATGAGAGCAAGTCAACCCTCGAAACAACCGAAGACTTGACAGAATCGAACGCTATCTACCCGGTCCGGTCGATTCGATCCGGCTAGGGGGTTTCTTCAGTCCTCTTCTATCGTCCCCCTACGCCGTCGTAGTTCCGAGACTTCTTTCTAGATTAGTCGTGATATTAGTAGGATTAGTCCGATTGAGTATGCTGCTGTCCTGTGAATCTTAAGCAGTAGCCGGGCATTCTTTGTCAAGTCGGCGCCATATTCTTTCTCGTTTGTCAACACGGCCATGTGGTGCATTTCTACCACTGTTATTCCGAGGAAAATGGCCAAGCCTAGGCCTAACAGGTCTATTCTTGTTCCTTGAATGTAATAGGCGGCCAGGACGGGCATGAAACCCCATGCTATGCCGAAGCCGGGGTAGGTGTGAAGCCACTTGGGTTTCTCGACAGGATAGAAGAGGGCGAAGAATCCGCCCAGGATCACGAACACTAGGAACCAAGGAGAGTAGAGGAGTGACATGTAGACTCCTACGGCTATGCCGGCTAAGACGGCGACAACTCCGACAGTCCGGATTGCTTCTCGGTTCATTTTTGGGAAGTAGGGGAGGTACTTGTCTTTGCTCGCCGTTATGTCGATATAATGTGCTCCGATGACTAGGCCGAAGAATCCTGCCAGCATTGTCAATAGATAGCGGTCAAGGTGGAACTCGGGGGCTAGCGTCGAGGCAACTGTGACCCAGGAGAAGAGGACCATGCTGAATGGCCAGCGGAAACCGAACCACCAGACGTTCTTCCTCCAGATTCCAACGAGATCAGGTTCCACAAGTGGAACACCCGGTTCGACCATAGCCCGTGTTCTTTCTCGCGGCATATTTAGGAGGTTATCGTTCCTGTCTGTGCCTCGCTACCCAATTACAGACGGAAATGGTCTTAGTCCGTTTTGCCAGAACTTAACGAAGAGCTACCGGATCAAGAGTCTAAAGTGAACTCCCGAAAAAGGTCCAGCTTTACGCAGTAAGACGAAGGGCTAGTTCACTTCCTCGGATTACTGAATTCGCCCATTATCAGCCCTGAAGGGGAGCGGGGTTTTGCACAGAGCACCTCGTGACGCAAGTGAGTTGACCGAGAGCCCAGCTCGCGAAAATCCCCTTGATTATCAACCCTTGTCCAGATTCTGGGAATCTCTAAGGGACTTTCCCGAAATCCGTTCGGAATCGTCGTCATCTCCGCCATTCCATCCGAACCAAGATTGCGTCCTGATCAACCAGACTCGCCACAAATCAGTGCCAGATGGGAATTGGTTTTTGGAAAACAGGGGGTCTTAGCGTCCGACCCTCGCGCGGCAAGAGTGCCTTCTCCTTCACCGAAGAATATCTGCCGGGAATCGAAAAACGGTTCTATTTGCTTGATTTCGCTACTTCCTTAACCGCGCCCTCTAGGATCTCAAGCCCAGAATCCACAAGCTCCCTAGTAATTATCAATGGAGGAGCGATTCGGAGGGTCGAGTGGCCTGCCGTGATCATTGCGAGTCCGCGTCGGAATGATTTCATCATGATCTCGTGCGCTTCATTGTCACCTGATTCTTTCGTCTTAGGGTCCTTCACGATCTCCGCCCCTATCATCAGCCCTTTCCCTCTGACGTCGCCGATGATATCGTATTTCTCCTGCATCTCCTTCAGCCGCTTGATCATGTAGTCTCCCTGTTTCGTCGCGTTCTCAAGGAGGTGCTCATCCCGGATTGCATTGATCACCTCTATAGCCGCGGCACACGAGACTGGGTTCCCGCCGAACGTGTTCGCATGCGATCCACCTTCCCAATCCATCAGATCAGAGTTCGCAACAGTCGCACCGATCGGCATACCTGACGCCAACGCCTTCGATGTACAAAGAACATCAGGCTCAACGCCCCAGTGCTCGATTCCGAACCAGCGTCCAGTCCTTCCCATCCCAGCCTGCACCTCATCATCCACCATTAGAATTCCATTCTTGTCCAACAGCTTTCTCAATCGCCTGAAATATTCCTGTGGCGGGACAACGTATCCGCCCTCGCCCTGGATGGGTTCTATGAAGAACGCCGCAACATCTTCCGGCGGAAGATACTTGTCCAGGACTTGCTCCTGTATGAAGTCGACGCAGTACATATCGCATTCTGGATAAGTCATCTTGAATGGACATCTGTAGCAGTACGCGAAGGGAACGTGAGTGTCACCTGGAACCATTGGGAAGAAGTGTCTCCGCTGCACAGGCTTGCTCGCAGTAAGACTCAGTGCTCCCAGCGTTCTTCCGTGAAACGCGCCAGTAAAGCTGAGGAAACTGTGTTTTCGCGAATGCCACTTTGCAAGCTTCATCGCGGCCTCAATAGCCTCGGTCCCGCTATTACTAAGAAACACTTTCTTCTGGAAGTTCCCCGGAGTAATCTTGACCAGTTCCTTCGACAATTGAACAACTTTTTCATAATAGAAGTCGGTCCATGAATAGTGGATCAGTTTCTCCGCCTGAGACTTGATCGCCCCGACAACTTTCGGATGGGAATGGCCTACTGCGAGGCAGACTAGTCCGGAGTTGAAATCGATAAACTCGTTTCCGTCAACATCCTTTACAATGCATCCCTGGCCCGATTCGGCGGCGAGCGGATAGAATCTAACAAGAGAAGGAGAGATCAGAGTCTCGTCCTCTTTCAGCAAGGCTCGGGCTTTCGGGCCCGGAGGAGTAACCACGATCTTCGGATATTTCGCCGCTGGCATTGGTGGCGACGTGCTCACCTCTCTGCCACTAATAAGATTGCGCAGAACATCCTGGTGTGTACGCGTCTCAGTTTCCTAAAGTAATCTCGATAGTGGAGAGGCTTGCGATCGAACCGTCCTCTCGCGCAACCTCTTCGGTCCCGATATCTACAGTATGGATCTGGACGTTTTTGAAGAAAGCTCTCCTGAGCATCTCGACTGTCTCAACAGCCTTGTTGATAGACTGGCCACGTGCTCTCACCATGACCTCGGGTTGTCCTGTATTGAACAGGGTAACGCAGGCAACCACGTAGTTCATTGTCGGTTTCTTGCCTATCCGCACGATATTTGGAGCCGGCTCCTCATCTTCGAATCCGTCGTCGATCTCTGTCTCGGGAAGTATCTTTGACATGGGGGCCTCAGTGTCAATTGTTTGTAGCAAGTTCGTTCCTGTAAGATTAACCTTGCCAAACCGAGAGGGTCTGGCGAGAGGACTCCCTCGTAGCGCGTTCGTTCGAGTCTCTGTCTCTCGTCCGCCCTGCTTTTAAGGGACTGAACATTGGAATCAACCCCTCTTCGGGGTAGCGATCCTCATCACATGGCCTCAGTAAATCCGACAGTTTTTCACATGCTGGAGAGGCTGGTCGGGAAGAGAGTGCTGGCGGTGATTAACCGCGACTTCGGATACGAGGGAACCCTCGCGGTTGTCTCTCATGAGCCACCAGGAGTCTGGCTGACGGAATCTGAAGCCGTGATTCTCCGTTCTACAGTCGTTAGTCCCATTCCCCAGATCGTGAACCGGGAACCCAAAGGCGACACTTTCTTGCATCTGGACGCTATTCAGAGGCTGGAGTCGGTTTCGGAGGGAAAGCCCAGCGCACGGCGATAAGGTAGCCTGGCTCGACGGGCTATTGGTCGCCGCCTCCGGCGTTACCATAGTGATGGATCCCGTCAAGCTTCGGAAAGTCCCACAGACTGCCAGGGTTTTCGTCTCGCACGCACACAGCGATCACACCCGCGGATTCGGACACAAGGGCCTGAAACAGTCAACTGTCGAAACAAGAAATATTCACAGTGCCCTGAACAACCACGCAATTTCCAATTTCGCCGCGATCGACCTGAACCGCAAAGTCTCGATCGATGGCATCGAGATTAGAGCATTAAACGCGGGACACATGCTGGGATCTGCCCAGTTTCTTGTCCACACGCCAGCGACCTCCATCTTGTACACAGGAGACATTAACTGCGTTGATACCTTGACGACAAAAGCGGCCGAGCCTCACCGGTGTGACGTTCTCGTTATCGAGGCGACATACGGCTCGCCAATCTACCGTTTTCCATCCCGGGAGACCATCTACGCAGGCGTCGTTGAGTGGGCCGTGGAGATGATAAAACAAGGCTGCGTTCCATGTCTACACGTCTACGCCGCAGGCAAGGCGCAGGAGATGGTTCGTCTCTTCAACGTCTACACTCACCTACCTGTCATCGTTAATCCGCGCCTCGATGGGGTGAACGAGGCTTATCGGAAGAGCGGCCACTCGCTGAATTGGTTGTCCGGGGACTCCGCTGACGGGAGAGAAGTCTTGGAGAAAGATCCATGCGTCTACATTACCACACCAGGCGACAGGAGGAGTATTGGGAGGAAAGCGGCGAGGGCTTTTGCCACAGGCTGGGCCCTATCGTTGAGAGGCCGCAACGCGGCTTTCCCATTGAGCAGTCATGCCGATTTCGAGCAGCTAGTATCGTTTATCAAAGCGTGCCAACCCGAAGAAGTGTATATTTTCACAGGGTTTGCTGATGAGCTGAGACGAACTGTCAAATCCGAACTCGGGCTTGACGCGAGAGCCGTTCCCACAATGAACCAGAGAAAATTGTTTGAGGACTACTAGGGTTCCAGCAGAAGGCATCTTCCAGGGTCAGGTAACGGGTAGAAGGAAATATGCGATCAGCGCTAGGACTACTAGTCCTACACCGGATATTACAACGAGCTGGGGACTCAGTTTTATTCCAGGGGTGTCTTCCTCGAAAAAACGCAAGAGCCCTGCGCTTGCAGCGGGCATCGGTGCTTCGTCTCGGCGTCTCTTCTCCCGCTTGGTGCTCAATAGTATCCTCTGCTTTCTGAGCTTGGGGAGGGATGGTCGGTAATAAGGGTGGCGTGATTATCGTAGCTGGATGTACTCGTAAGCATCTCTGGTGGATTCGAAAGCATATTGTACTCTCGTGAACCCTCTTCGGAACTCGTTTACGGTTCTGCCTACTCTTGCTGGGTCCTCGCCCTTGACGACAACTCGATGCATCAGCTGTGCTATCTCTTTCATATCTGATTCTTTCATTCCGAGCCTCGTGACCTCTGACACACCGCAGCGTATTCCTCCAGGGGCTTCAAAGTGTCGTCCCTCCTTGATGTCGTAGGGTAGAAGGTTGCGGTTGAGGATTATGTTGGCGTCTTCAAGTTTTTTCTCGATGGTTTTTCCATCGCCGTATTTGGTGATGTCCGCGACTAGAAGGTGGGATTTTGTGAAGCCCTTCTTTTCACCGAGGACCTTGAATCCAAGCTCGTGGAGCGCTTGAGCAAGGGCTTTGCTGTTCTTGACGATCTGTGCCGCGTATTCTCTTCCGAAGGCGAGCATCTCAGCGAACATTATTGCTTTTCCAGCGAGGTGGTGGAGGTGGTGGTTGCTGACGTTGCCTGGGAATGTTGCCTTCTTGATCTTCTCTGCGTTTTCTGGGTGTGAGAGTATCATTCCGCCTTGGGGTCCGGGGAGCGTCTTGTGCGTGCTGCATGTCATTGCGTCAACGCCTTCGTGCATTGGATCTTGGAACTGGTGTCCTGCAACTAGGCCTGCTACATGGGCTGCATCGTAACAGCTTCTGGCTCCGTGCTCTTGGAGTATCGGGGTGAGTTCCTTGATGGGATGCGGGAAGGGAAGGACTGAACCGCCGAGCATCGCCAGTGTCGGCTTCTTTCCCTCGGCGGTCAGTTTCTTGATCTTCTTTTCTGTACCGTCGACGTCGATGTTCATCTCCTCCGTGTCAAAGGGAAAGTACTCGACGTTTAGTCCTCGTACTGAGCCTGCAGTTCCTCCGAACTCCTTCTTTCCCATGCTGATATGGCCGCCGGCAGGAATTGCCAGTGCCATGATAGTGTCTCCTGGGGACGTGAAGGTTGTGTAGGCTACGAGGTTCGCGCAAACGCCAGATATCGGCCGGACGTCGGCGAATTCGACTTGGAATAGTTGTTTGGCGAGGTCCATACAGATCCGTTCTACTTGGTCAATGTAACGACAGCCGGCGTAGACTCTCTCACCTGTCCAGCCTTCGGCGTAGCGGTTACCAAAGTCTGAGAGGATGGCTTCCTTGACTGCAGGGCTGGGAATGTTCTCGCTTGCTATCAGGGGGATGGCTCCGGAAAACCATTCGTGGTGGGCTTGTAGGAGCTGGAAGACTCGCTGGTAGGATTCCTTGGGCTGTGATAGCATGCTGGATGTCTTTTCCTCGTTCTTGTATAACCTTTCACCGCCTCGTGTTGCCAAGCCTGGTCTTCTTTTCCGAGGATCCGCTGTCTAGCGCCCGGTTTGTGGGGCTCGGGCCAGTTTTGCGAGCTGGCTTTTTCCGGGGTTGAGTTTGGGTCGTCTTTCTAGGATGTTGCGTTTTGGCTGGTTCGCTGTTAGGGGTTGCTTAGATGTGGATGTGCAGGTTGAGGCTGTCTCTGAGTTTGCGCAGTATTGGCTCTAGTGGGCCTGGTTCGAGGCTGATGGCGACGATCTGGTTGTTGTGGGGGAAGATGACCAGGTCGACTTTCTGGTATTGTATGGAGATGTGCGCGAGTGGTCCGCACTGGTTTTCAAGCTGGGATAGGGTATCGAGGATCATGGGTGGGACGCTTCCCATGAATTTCCGGTCGTAGGTCTCAGGGGTTAGGCTCATCACGTTGGATCGCATCCTGGACTCTAGAAGTTTGCTGTTCCGATCCAGGAGGGCGACGTAGCGTATTCGTGAGTCTAGGGCGAACAGTTCGTCGACGAGTCGTGTTTGGGGCCTGCTCAAGCTGGAATCATTCGCTTCCCCGCCATGCTCGCTAAAGAAATGCTTTCGCCTTACCTGAGACTAGCCAAGCTGGAATTGGATATCGCACCGGTTTCATTGCGGGGTTTTGCCTTTTCTCGACGGGTAGTAGATTTGGAGAAGTACGAAGACGGAGGCAATCATTGTTTTTGGGCCTGGGGGATTGCGCTCTTGCGTCGCGAGGTGGCTGTGCACGACCCCCCCCTTTTTGGAGAGGTTTCTCACTGTCTGGCGTTGATTCCGGGCGAGTCTTGGGATTCAGGGCTCGGTCCGGGCTTAGACGCACTAGCGGTTTTACGAGCGTCAAGAAGGATTTGCTATGCAATTAAGGGGACGGCTTCCAGATTCGAGATCAGGGCTGATAACGGGCGATTTCGCAAACCGGAGGTGCCCCCATACCACCTTTGTGTCGCGGGAAGAAAATCGCAAGGTGGATATTTTTTCCAGGACCCATTTGCTGTCCGAACCCGATTTGCGTTTGTTTCTTTGAGACAGGCATGTTATCGGCTTTTCCGAGCCTTTCGATCCCTGTTGATTCCCCTTGGGATCAGCGGTGGAAAGTCCCGTTCTAGAAATCGTCTGCTTGAATTCGAGATCAGGGTTGATTCTAGGCGAATCTCATCGAGATTTTTCAGATATTGTTGATATCCTTGATCATCTCTCCCATGGAGTGGCGAATTCTCGCTTCGAGAATTGTATGTTCTGAAAATCGTGGCTGGAATATCCGGTTGTGAGTTCGAGGTCTTTCGGCTGGAGTTTATATTCCAGTTTTTCTGATTCTTTCGAAAAATACTGCTTGTTGTGTGTCGGTTTCTCTTGGAGTACAAGTGGGTTGTTCTGACGGTCACTACCGTTGGGATTTTCATGGCGACCCTTGACTCCAGCATTGTGGTGGTTGGGCTTCCACAGGTCGTGTCTGATCTGAAAACCAACCTGGTGGTTGGTGTATGGATTATCACAATCTATCGTCTCATGATCACGGTTCTTCTTGTTGGGATTGGTCGGTGGGCCGACATGCACGGCCGCGTCCGGCTCTACAACATGGGCTTTGCGATCTTCACCCTTGGCTCTCTGCTCTCCGGTTTCTCCCCTACGGCTGAAGCGCTTCTTGCCTTCAGACTTGTCCAGGGAATTGGAGCCGCTCTATTGTTCGTCAATAGCGTCGCCATCATAACGGACGCCTTCTCCGGCAAAGATCTTGGCAAAGGAATAGGGATAAACCAAGTGGCGATTAACGCCGGGACAATTACCGGATACACGCTGAGCGGAGTCCTTATCCAGCTATTCACATGGCGTTCCATATTTCTAGTAAACGTTCCAGTGGGAATCTTTGGAACCTACTGGTCAAGAAAGCGACTCAAGGAGATTTCGCGGCCAGCAGTCGGAGAGAAGTTTGATGCAGCAGGAGCCATAACATTCTCTATCGCCATTACTCTCTTGCTCTTGGGTCTCACCCTTGGTAGCCTGACGGACTACGCAAACCAAGCGGTGGTGGGGGGTAGCATTCTCTGCTTTGCTATTTTCATAACGATCGAGAGAAGGGCCAGGTATCCAGCGCTGGACTTGTCCCTGTTCAAGATCAGACTGTTCACCGCAGGAAACATTGCCAATCTCCTCAGTGGACTGGCCTTCGCGGCACTCGCCTTCGTCATGACACTCTACTTCCAACTGATTAGAGGGTATGATCCACTGCACGCGGGAATATTTCTCATCCCTCTAGATGTGACATTGATTCTTGTCGGGCCAGTGAGCGGTTGGCTCTCCGACAAGTGGGGCGCAAGAGGATTGAGTACTACGGGCTTGCTTGTCGCCTCTGCAGGCTTCTTCTTTCTCTCAGCATTCGATCTGAATACGCCATATCCTCAGATTGCGCTTTGGCTGGCGATTGTCGGATTTGGTATCGGCCTGTTCCGCAGTCCTAACGCGAGCTCTGTAATGGGGTCCGTTCCAAGTTCCAAGAGGGGGATCTCGTCAGGGGTCCGAGCCACGATTATCAACACTAGTATCGTAGCCAGCATTCCACTTGTCTTGGCGCTGATGACTGCGGACGTTCCATATTCCAAACTTGTGAACTTGGGAAACGTAGGTCTAGGCGGAGTCACCCAGCTGGCCAGCGGGGATGTGGAAACCTTCCTCGCCGGAATACAGCACTCTCTGATCGTCCTGTCACTTCTGATCCTCAGCTCAGCAATATTCTCGTTACTCCGCGGGCCAAAAACAGACTCTGAAGAGTCTCTACCTCATCGAACTTAGTGGAGCCCCGGATGGGGGTTGAACCCATGACCTACGGCTCTTTTGGCTTTTACAAAGCCGTCGCTCTACCACTGAGCTACCGGGGCGAAGCATCGAGCCGTGTCGGAATCCGTCTCAGATAAAATCTCTCGGTAGGCCGGTGTTCTAGGCGAGCGGGTTTGCCATTCGCATTCTAGTGGCGGCTCGGACAAGCGCGTCCACTCCAGGGAGACTTTGACCAGACAAGAGAGAGAGCATTGCTCCGCCAGCTGTGCTGACGTGGCTGAACTTTTCTTCAATCCCTTGAATTGATGCAAGACCAACCAAGTGTCCTCCCCCGATGACGGTGTAGCCGTGGCTGTTGGCCATTGATTCCAGTAGCTCCCTTGTGCCCTTGCCAAACCCGTTTCTCTCAAAGACACCTAGGGGGCCGTTGGCAACTGTCGTTGCCGCTCCCGTTACGATCTTGGAATATTTCTCCAGGGTCTTAGTGCCGATGTCAAGGGCTTCTTGTTCAATGCGAGTCGGGGAAACTGGTCGGTCAACTCTCTTACCTTGCTTGTCCTCGTACGCCAAGTCCAACGGGACTTCGATGTGATCTCGGTATTTCTCGGTTAGGTCTTTGGCTCGGTCTAGGAATTGTTTGAAGTCGCGTATTTCTCCATCATCGATCTTCGTTTCTATCTGCCGGGCTCGGAGGAACAATTTCGCCGGGACCCCCCCTAACAGGACCTTGTCTGCTTTTCCTCGCGATAGTATGTTTTCGATGACCGGGATCTTGTCCTCAACCTTCGCTCCACCGAGAGAGTAAACGCACGGTCTCTTTGGTTCCTCTAGGAGAGTTGAAACCGCGTCCAGTTCTTTCTCCATCAAGCGGCCCGCTGCACTCGGCAATAATTCTGGCAGACCGGCGATGGAGGGCTGCGATCTGTGAGCTGTTGCAAAGGCGTCGTCAATGTAAAGGTCGAAGAGGGGTGCTAGGCGTCGGACAAAGTGCGTCTTGACCAGTTTTTCGCGTTTGTCGTCGATGTTTTCCTCGGCGCAGAACCTTAGATTGTCAAGCACTAGGATCTCACCTTGTTGGACATTGTTGATTTTTTCGATGGCGTGGGGGCCGATGACATCGTCTACAAACTTGATCTGTTGAGAGCAGTATTGAGCTAGGAGGCTTGCATGGGGTTCGAGCGAGGTGAAGTCGTCTTTTCCGGGACGGCTCTGATGTGAGCCAAGAACTACGCGAGCCTCATCTAGCTCGGATAGAGTCTTGGAGATAGCCTTGATTCGGGTATCATCCAGGATCTGGTGGGTGGAAGGATCTAGAGGGACGTTAATGTCCACCCTGAAGAAGACCCGTTTGTCCCTCGTTTCTACATCGTCAAGAGTTAGAAAATCGTATTTTTTCAGTTGAGAATCCTCTTGGCGATGTCAAGGCCGGGTTCGGGGTCTTGTTTAATGATTTGTCAGGAATTTCCGTAACCGTTCACATTCGGTCCTCTCACTGGCTTAGTTAGGCGTTAGGTCTTACGTCCTCACCTCGTGCATGCTCTAAAGTTTGTGAAGCAGAACTATTCCCCCATCAAGAGAAGTCTTAGAGCTCCTTGCTACATGCGAAAAACGGTCAATGTTTGTCTAGGAATCGGACTTGCGGAAGGCGTTTCATGGCTCAAAAGTCTCTCGCTGCTCTCTGAGGTGTTGTAATAACAGTGGGTTACTCGGCTCTATTCGCTACGGATGACCATCTGCCTCAAGCACTGGATGAGAACGGAGGGACCCGCATTCTGCCTTCAAGAAGAGTCAGCTCATACTACGAATTCGCCGACGTTATTCTACATCTGAAGAACACTTCAGCGGATCGGCAAACAACGAACTCTAAGGGGGTCATTGCCTTGGCATGTTATCTTCTTGGCTGGTTTCTCGGCGACCTAAGAAAACACTCCCGAGGGGGCACTGTAAACTCTTCGGTTGTTGTTTCGTGATAGCTTCGGCCACCTCTAACTGTAATGTTCAAGGAATCACACTATCAGATTAGGCGGTCGTCGTATGAGCCTGTCACCATGGGATGAGGGGAGTGACTCCGACCAGGTGACAGGTCTGTGGGATAACCGGTTGGTTGGCCACCGTAAAATCCTTGCCTGGCAACTGGCCAAGCTACCACGCTATGGGCGTGAGGGGGCGGTTGAGGTTCGACCGTTCCCTGCCGAGAAGAGACTACGGGTCTCTGAGGCGCAAGGGCTCTCAGGTGAAGCAATGAAGGGGAACCCGACGACGACGGCAATCCCCGGAGTCGATGAGAGCAAGTCTAGTCCTCGAACAAACCGAAGACTTGACAGAACCGGAGTGTCCACTGTCCAGATATGAACCATTTATCGCGGGGCAATTGGTTAAACCGTTGTAATGACGTACATGCAACCCTAATCTGAGAGTAATACGGACTTAGGGAACTTAGACGAGGTTCAAGCATTCTATGATAAGAACGCTCAGAATGAGTGGGACAGACTTGACCATCACAGGACTGAATTCGTCGTTGCGCTGAGGGCACTGAAGGACTATCTCCCACACTCTCCAGCTGAAGTGTTGGATGTAGGCGGGGGTCCGGGCCGATACTCAATCGCCCTTGCCAAACTCGGATATCGAGTCACTATGTTGGACCTCTCTGAGAGTTGCCTTCAGCTCGCTCAGAAGAAGGCAAAGGAAGAAGGTGTCAGCTTGGCCGAGTGTTTGCGCGGAAACGCAATTGACCTGGGTCGGTTCCGAGATAGTAGTTTTGATGTTGTGTTGCTGATGGGGCCATTGTACCATCTTCTCGCCGTGGACAGTCGGGACCAAGCTGTGAGGGAAACCCACAGGGTCCTCAAGAAGAACGGGTTAGTATTCGCGACCTTCAATACCCGATATGCTCCTCTGCGCTGGTCAGCGAAGAATGAACCCGAATGGCCGTTGCAGGGAAAAGAGCTCTTGGAAACAGGTGTGTGGCGTCCCGTTACTACTGGAATCCCCCCAAAGGCACGCGTAGGATTCACGAGTTCGTATTTCGCTCATCCGACAGAAATCAGGCCGCCAATGAAGAGAGATGGATTCGAAGACCTGGACCTCATCGGTTGCGAAGGTGCCATTAGCATGATTGAAGAAAAAATCAACGAGTCGAAGAGCGATGAGTTCGACTCTTGGGTCGATCTGAACTATAGACTTGGAAAAGACCCGAGCCTGCATGGAGCCGCCGAACATCTGCTCTATGTCGGCAGGAAATACTCCAAGGAGGGTCCGCGGAACAAGTAGGGATTCGCAAGAATGGATACCGAGCACGCAGCGCTCGTTAAACAAATTCTTGATGGTTGTCTTAGTGTCAAGACTGGTCAGCGTGTGTGGATCAATAGCTGGGACCATACGCTTGAACTGGCGTCAAATCTCGCCTTGGAGTCCAGGAAACGCAGTCTCGAGGTGCTTTTGACGGTTCAGCTGGAGGACCTCTGGTTGCGCTCTATGACCGAAGCTCCACTCGAGCTCCTTGACAATTTGCCGGCTCACGTTGCCGCTGCATTGGAAGAGACTCAAGCCTACATCTTTACTTTGGGACCGAGAAAACCTATCCCGTGGGATAAGATTCCTGTCAATAGACGTGGATCGGTTAGTGTATGGCTAGACACTAGGTATGATAGGAGCAGGTTTGCTGAAGAGTGGGCGAAAGTAGCTAGGAGAAACAAAG